>CAZKYR010000030.1:0-9197 GCA_964557035.1 uncultured Bacteroides sp.
ACACCGGGTGACCTCGGTTTTGAGCCGATCAATACCTCAGTCGGTCGGTTAGGAGGATTGGTTTGCTGGGATCAGTGGTATCCTGAGGCGGCCCGTTTGATGGCGCTTAAAGGTGCCGAAATTTTGATTTATCCGACAGCGATCGGCACTGAGAGCACTGATACTCCCGACGAGCAGGCACGTCAGCTTGAAGCATGGATGACTGTTCAACGTGGCCATGCGGTGGCAAACGGTTTGCCTGTTGTGACTGTCAACCGCACCGGATATGAATCAGACCCGTCGGGAGCTACGGGTGGCATCACATTTTGGGGCAACAGCTTTGTCGCGGGACCGCAAGGAGAGCTGTTGCATCGGTCGCCGGCTGATGCCGACGATGTGACCGTCGTCAACATTGACATGAGTCGCTCAGAACAGGTGAGACGCTGGTGGCCGTTTTTGCGCGATCGCCGCATTGATGCTTATCACGGGCTCACCAAGCGGTTTCTCGACTGACAGGAATGCGGTCTTTTAGACTTTACAGGTGCTCATCTCATCATATTCGGCCCAGTCGGGGTCGTTCTCGGCATAGATAGTGAGCGGAAGCAGGGGCATATCTGACAGACACTCGTTGAGTTTGCGGCCAAATATGTTGGTGCTCAGGGTGTAAAAGATCCAATTGCGTTCGCCGTCACCTGTGTATATGCCTGTCATCACAGCAACCGGGTCGCGATCAAACATCTCATTGAGTCGGTCGGTCACTTCGCTCATCAACTCAGATGTCTTGAGATCGGGCATACCGGTTGCGTCAGGCTCATAGCGCCAGGTGATTCCGATGCGATAGATAAATCGAGGATTTGACCTGAATTTTTCCACATCCTCGCGACCTGTCACCATAATCAGGCCTCCGTTATCTCCCTCGGTCGGTGCGGTCCACCATTCGTGTTCTGCCATAATGATATAATTTTGTGACAAAGGTACGCAAAAAAAGTGTTCAATGTTGATAAGTATAAAAAAAGTTTGTGATGTGAAGTTTGGCAACTCGGTTTATTATGTCTAAATTTGTAGTTGCATTGCAATTGGCGGCAGGCTCCGGCTAATCGCCATGTTACTAATTGAAAATAACTTATAATAAACAGATAAATGGAAGTACAAGGCAAAATCATTCTCGCGCTGCCCGAAGTGACCGGCGTGGCAAAAGCTTCAGGCAATCCCTGGAAGAAGCGCGAATATGTTCTCGAGACTCATGAGAATTTCCCCAAGAAGATACATTTTGATTTTTTTGGCGAGCGTGCCGACCAATATCCTTTGCAGGTTGGTGACGAAATCACCCTCTTTTTTGACATAGAGAGTCGCGAGTACATGGGCCGTTGGTACACAAGTATTCGAGGCTGGAAGGCTGAGAAAGTAGGCGAGGGTGCACCTGCTGCAGCTCCTCAGCCCGGAGCTGCATATGCTCCCCCGGCACCGTCTGCGCCTGCATCGACAGTTGCCGATCCCTTTGCGCCGGCTGCCGGCATGGGTCAAGGTGCGACTGACGATTTACCTTTCTGATTACATAACATTTCAAAATAAGAGAGCTGCGTCTAATCAAAGGCGCAGCTTTTTCAGTAATAAGGGCGTGCAACAAAGATGAGTTGCACGCCCTCGGTGTCTTGGATTATCGGTAAGAATCAGTTGTAGCCCCTAATGATGCCGCGCTTTGACTCCTTGATAAACTTGAGTATGGTGTCGCGTTCGGGTGAAGGCTCGACTGTTTGTTCAATCTGTTTGACCGCATCCGTGACATTGAGGCGACTCATGTAGAGGTCGCGATAGATGTCAAGGATTTCGTTAATCTGCTTTTCGGTATATCCGCGGCGATGCAGGCCGACAGTATTGACGCCGGTGTAGGTGATAGGCTCGCGCGCAGCTTTGACATATGGCGGGATGTCTTTGTTGACAAGCGCACCTCCTTGTATCATCACATGGCTGCCGAGGCGACAGAATTGGTGTATCATCGTGCCTCCGCCCACGACGGCAAAATCATCAATCTCAACTTCACCTGCAATCTGCGATGCGTTGGCTATAATCACGTTGTCGCCGACAACGCAGTCGTGGGCAATATGCGTATATGCCATGATAAGGCAGTTTGAACCGACTTTCGTATAGCCTCGCGAAGCAGTGCCTCGATTGACAGTCGCACACTCGCGGATTGTGGTGTTGTCGCCAATGATTGCCACGGTGTCTTCGCCCTGAAATTTGAGGTCTTGAGGCACTCCCGCAATCACCGCACCCGGAAAGATGCGGCAGTTGCGACCTATGCGGGCACCGTCCATGATTGTAGCATTACTAAAGATGTGTGTGCCGTCGCCGATCTCAACGTTTGCCGCAACGGTTGCAAACGGCTCGATGGTGACATTGTCGCCAATTTTTGCTGACGGATCTACGTATGCTAAAGGATGTATCATTCCTAACTGATTATTTGTTTGCAACGATTTGAGCCATAAACTCGCACTCGCACACAACTTTTTCGCCCACAAAGGCATAGCCTTTCATTACGGCACAACCGCGACGTATCGGGGTCATGAGTGAAACGTGGAAGATGAGTGTGTCGCCGGGTACGACTTTTTGTCTGAATTTCACGTTGTCTATCTTCATGAAGTAGGTCGAGTAGCGCTCGGGCTCCTCGACTGTGCTGAGTACGAACAGACCTCCCATTTGAGCCATGGCCTCAACTTGGAGTACACCTGGCAACACGGGCTCTTGCGGGAAATGACCCTGGAAGAACGGCTCGTTGACAGTGATGTTTTTGATGCCGACAATATAGTTCTCACCACGTTCGATTACTTTGTCGACAAGCAGGAACGGATAGCGGTGGGGGAGCAGTTCACGGATGCGGTTGATGTCCAACAGCGGCTTGGCGCTGGGGTTGTAGGCCGGTGCCTGTACATCTTGACGACGCAACTCGCGGCGTATCTCTTTTGAGAAAGTGGTGTTGATGGCGTGGCCCGGTCGAGTAGCAATTATGCGGCCCTTGAGCGGACGGCCTATCAACGCGAGGTCACCCATGACATCGAGGAGCTTGTGGCGAGCCGGCTCGTTGTCGTATGTGAGAGGGTCGCTGTTGATGTAACCCAATTCGCTCACCTGCTTGTGCTCTGAGCCGACCAAGTCGGCGATGCGGTCGAGTTGCTGCTGGCTCATCTGACGGTCATAAATGACAATGGCATTGTCAAGGTCACCCCCTTTGATAAGGTTTGCCTCGATGAGCGGTTCAATCTCTCTGACGAACACGAATGTGCGGCTCGATGCGATCTGGTCGTTGAAGTGTTCGAGCGAGTCGAGTGTCGCAAATTGATTGGGGATGACAGGCGAATCATATTGCACCATCACATCAATCGTGAACTCGTCATCAGGCAGAGCGATGATTGACGAGCCTGTCGTGTCGTCGCGAACCTCGATTTTTTGTTTGATGATATAGTAATTTTTTTCGGCCGTCTGTTCTTTGAGGCCGATTGCGGCTATTTTCTCTACATATTCTTTTGCGCTTCCGTCGAGGATGGGAAACTCGGGCGCATTGACCTTGATCAGGCAATTGTCAATGCCGGCTGCATATAACGCTGCCAATGCATGCTCGACTGTGCTGACACGTGCGTCACCGACTGCGAGCACTGTGCCGCGTGTGGTCTCGACGACGTTCTCGGCCACAGCATTGATGATAGGAGTGCCCTCGGGCAAATCGGTGCGTTGAATTTTGTATCCGTGATTGTCAGGTGCCGGACAAAAGGTCGCTTCGATCTCAAGACCGGTATGCAGACCTTTGCCTTTGACGGTAAATTCATTGTTGAGCGTAAGCTGTTTCATATCTTTTCGCTATTATTTTTGATTTTTCTCAATTTTGTCAACCCGCGCATAAAGTTTGCTCAGGTTTTTGATATAAACCGATTGGCGTGCAAAATCAGAGGCAGGGACAGCAGGATAGCCCATCAGTCGACTATCGTCGGCGACGTTGCCGGGGATGCCGCTCTGTGCGCCGATGACTACGCGATTGCCGACACAGATGTGTCCGGCAAAACCTACCTGACCCCCGATCATGCAATGTGTGCCGATTTTGGTCGAGCCGGCAACACCTGCCTGCGCGGCGATGACCGTGTTGCTCCCGATGGTGCAGTTGTGGGCGACCTGTATTAAATTGTCGAGTTTTACACCCCTCTCGATGCGGGTGCTCCCCATTGTGGCACGGTCGATTGTAGTGTTGGCGCCAATCTCGACATCATCCTCGATGACGACGTTGCCGAGCTGAGGTATCTTGCGATATTCGTCTCCGACCGGTGCAAAACCAAATCCATCGCCGCCTATCACCACGCCGGCATGCAATATGCAGCGTGCACCGATGACGCAATTGTGATAGATCGTCACTCCCGGCTTGATGACTGTGTCATCGCCGATGGTGACATTGTCGCCGATATATGCTCGGGGCATGATGACGGTGCGTCGTCCGATCTTGGCGCCTTTGCCAATGTAAGCGAATGCACCTACATGAGCATCGTCGGGTATATCTACTCCTTGAGCGATATAGGCCGGTTGCTCGATGCCGGGCATCGGACGAGGCTCAAGAAGTTTTGACGCCATGTCAAGCAGTTGCGCCACGGTGGCATACGGGTCGTCAACGCGTATCAACGTAGCTTTCACTGGTTGTTCGGCGACAAACTCTTTTGAGACCAACACCACCGATGAGCCGGTCGTGTAGATATATGGAGTATATTTGGGGTTTGACAAAAAAGAAATCGATCTGTCGTGCCCTTCTTCAATTTTTGCGAATGAGTCGATAACAGCCTCAGGATTGCCTTCGACAATGCCGTTGACCATGTCGGCTATCTGTTTTGCAGTGAATTGCATTTACTTTGGTTTAAATTGCCCACAAAGGTACAAATTTTTTTTGAGACTGATACACAGTTGTGCAATAATGTGCACGACACCCCGCCTGCCATGATGACAAGCGGGGTGTCGAAGTAAGTAAAACCTTAATGATTAACGGACGATCACTTTCGTTACATTGCCGTCAATGTTGACAATGTAGATGCCCGACGAGAGGTTGTCGAGGCCAACAGAGCGTCCTGACATATTGTATACTGCTGCATTGTTGTACTCACCGGCGATGGTGATGCAACCGATGCCACCGACTGCTATTGCAGATGTGCTGTCTGTGTCAATCGTGATGCCCTCGACGCTGTCAACGGCGTCTGACACAAAGATTGCAAATGAGTGGGCGGGCACCGCAACGCTGGCGTTTGTGCCTTCGAATGTGATAGCGGGCTCAAAATCTTTAGAAGCGGTGAGCATTTTGACGTTGCCTGTGTGGAGCACTTTGGTGTCAATTGACACAACAGACTCAGAGGTCACAGAGGGGTTGAGGAATACTACTGCCTCTTTGTTGCCGGCGTTGAGACGGATTGTGCGTGCATTGTAGGTGTTGCCAAATCCGGTCAGGGTCACCTCGGTGTCTTTAGAGAACAGTTCGGGGTTGTTGAGACGCAGGTTAAGGATGGCTTTGTAGTTTTGCATCAGAGCATTGCGATCGCTGTCCTCAAGATAGCTCCAGTAAACGGGTTTGGGGTCAGTATTGTTGTTCTGGAAATTAGCGTCTTTGGTGTTTTCGTCAGCACCAACCTCGCCAAACATCCACATCATGTGAGCACCCGGCATCATGAAGATTTGTGCCGCAACAGAGCCCAGACGTTTGCACTGTACGCCAAGGTCGTTTTTAACGTTGGCATGACCCCATTGATTTTGCTTGAAGGCCATGCGCTGTTCGTCGTGGCTCTCACCATAACCGACACATGCGCCTTTTGTACGGCTCCATTTAGTCTCATACATGCCGTTGAGGTTAGAAGATGAATTGAAGCCCATCGCATATTGACATGCGTTGTTGTTGCCGTTCATCCAGCCCATTTGGCCGCCGTTTACATAGTTCTCGTTGTCCTCCTTGGCATCGCCGAGGAGCTCGTTGATGTGAATTGCGTCAGGCTTAACCGATGTGATGTACTCATTGATCTGTTTCATCACCTCGACACGGCCTTTGATGTAGCTGTCGGTGTTGTTGCCGTTGGTGGTGTAGTGCTCGTTGAGAGCGAGACCTTTGACGAGGTCAAAGCGGAATCCGTCCACATTGTACACCTCAAGCCAATAGCGGATGGCGTCCTTCCACTGTTGTTGAACGAGGGGATGACCCTGATTCCAGTCGTTGAGCACGCTCCATTTGTGAGGAGCATTGGCGTTGTAGAAGGGGTTCTCGGTTTTTGAATACATCTGATACCAGGGGTGGAGACCGTCGCTCTGATTGAACACTATGTCAAGGATGACTGCGATGCCGTTGCGGTGACATTCATCGATAAACTCTTTGTAGTCATCAGGTGTACCGTATGACTTGTCGGGAGCCATGTAGAAGTTCGTGTTGTAACCCCAAGAGACGTTGCCGTTAAACTCCATGATCGGCATGAGCTCGACAGCATTGATACCTAAAGCCTTGAGGTAGGGGATGCGCTCGATGGCTTTGCGAACGGTGCCGTCAGCACGGCGGTTTGCGCCTGTGAAATCGCGGATGAGAAGCTCATAAACACTCAGGTTGTAGTGGTCGGGAATCTCAAAGTTTTTCACCTGCCAGTCATAGTTGTCAAGATCACCTTTATAGACGCCGAGCATGATATTGCCGAGTGATGCAGGATATTGAGGCATGTCGGGGAACATATCAGCGGTGATATACTTGTCGTTGTAGGGATCAAGAATCAAGTGAGCGTACGGGTCACCTACGCTGTAGGTGTTGTCGACGTGATAGTAGTAGGGGTAATAAGTTGAGTTGTCAAGGCCTGAGACGGTAGTCCAGAAATAGGTTTGGCCATCATATTCGCAACGGTTCATGATTGAGCTGCCGTCGGGCTTGTAGTTGCTCCATGAGCCGATAAGATAGCAAGATTCTTTGCCGGGGGCGCCAAAACAGAATGTCACACTTCCATCTGCATTTTTGACCGTGCCCATGACAGGCTTTCCACCGGGGTAGTCTTTGACGGGAATTCCTTCGGAGTAAATGATGTTGTCCTCGGCCGTCATTGTCTGGCCGTTAGCAGTAGCAGTAGCAACAACTTTGTATGCTCCGGGTTTGGTGACGTCATATACGCCCTTAATTTCCAATCCTTTGCCTGTTGCAATTGTGGTGCCGTCAACTTTGATCGAGAGGTCGGCCTCGACGGTTGAGCCAAAAGTGATGTTGACTTTGCCGGCCGATGTCATAATCATCGGTGCGTCGGTTGTGAGGGCAATGTAAAAACCGTCCTCGACAACGTCAATGAAATTGTCAGCGGTCTGTACGGTGCCTGCTGCGTTACGTGCCAAGATACAAACCTTGGTGATGTGCTCGTCCTCGGATGTGAGTCCGAAGTAGGTGCGGAGATCGCCGATATTGAGATGCCAGATGCCGTTGCCTTGATAGACAAAACGGTTGGCCTCGGTGTTTGCCTTATCGCGATTTGAGGCAGTGGGCCACGCTGTTTTGACATACGACCACGTAGAGGGCTTTTTAGTGGTGTAGACACCGATATGTGCGTACAGCTCATCATCCTCGGTCAAGGATGCAAATTTATCTTGACCGCAGTTTTTTGCGTTGAGGACGATGGTTACGTTCGCGCTCCCTTCGGTCAAGGGCATCGGAAGCGAGCTGAATCCATCGGCACGCATTGTCATCACCGCTATACATACGATGGCGGCAAAGAATGTGAAAATTCTCTTCATTGTACTTATAATTAGTTTTTTATGATGTTTGTAAGGTATGATGGTCTTAGATTGGTAATTGTTTTGCAAAGTTACTAATTTTTAAGCAATTTTGCCATAATTTCATAGTTAAAATTGCTTCACAACTTTTAATAACTAATAATTCGCGCGCTGGTGACGGGTTGCGTCAAGTTTGAGCAAGATGAAAAGCAAGATTGTGAAGCCCCAAAGCGATGAACCGCCGTAGCTGAAGAACGGCAATGGGATGCCAATCACCGGGCATAATCCCATCACCATGCCTAAGTTGATACAGAAGTGGAAAATGAAATAGGATGCCACGCAATAGCCATATACTCGCCCGAATGTATCGGTTTGGCGTTCAGCAAGGTATATCACTCTAAGTATCAACATCAAAAACAATAGGATGACGGTCATGGTGCCGACAAATCCTTCTTCCTCACCGATTGTGCAGAAAATGAAGTCGGTGTGCTGTTCAGGCACATATTTGAGCTGGGTTTGGGTGCCTTTGAGAAATCCTTTGCCCGTTGCGCCTCCCGATCCGATAGCTATCAGCGACTGGTTGACATTGTATCCGGCTCCCTGCAGGTCCTCTTGCATGCCAAGTGTCACCATGATGCGCATCTGTTGATAAGGCTTGAGAACCGAATTGAATACATAGTTGACCGAAAACATGAAAATCAACGAACCCACGACCACGGCTATCGGCACGAGCAACTTAGTCACCCTGGTACGTAGATATTCAAATAAACAGTACAGAATCGTACCGCCCAACGTAATGCTGAAGAAAAGATATCCCGACATCTCAACACCACACTGATAGAGGACGATAGCGAGCGCTGACATGACGGCATACCCGAGGAGAATATTGCGAGTGATGGCAAAGTTTCGCGTCATCACGCCGGCCATTCCAACCGCAAGCGCCATCAATATTACCATTATTGAAAACTCGCCGGCAGGTATTCCAATCGTCAATGAGGCACTGTATTTAATTGTCACGACAAAGATGATGACTGCCAACAATGCCGAAAATAAAATCAATCCGCTCATACCCTCACGATAGAGCACAAAAAAGAGTGAGAGATAAACCAAGGCTGAGCCGGTCTCTTTTTGCGCTATCACCAGCACGCACGGCAACAACACAATCAGCAAGGCTTTGCCAAAATTTGATGCCGATGCCCGCAGATTAAAATTATATCCGCTGAACAATTTTGCAAGCGCGAGGGCTGTTACAAATTTTCCAAATTCGGCAGGTTGCAGGCTCACAGGTCCAAAAATAAGCCACGAGCGTGAGCCTTTGGTCTCAGGCGCAATGAATATGGTCACCACCAACAGCAACATCACCAAAACGTAGGCCGGAAAGGCATAAGTCTCATACATGCGCCTGTTTACAAGCATGATTATCACGCCGATCACGAGCGACAAACCGACCCAAATCGTTTGTTTGCCCGAGAATT
>CAZKYR010000030.1:9207-12722 GCA_964557035.1 uncultured Bacteroides sp.
TAGCATGCAGCATATATGCTGACTACACCCATGAGAACTAATCCTATGTAGAGGATCACCGTGAAAAGGTCGATGTTTTTAAAGCCGGATATGTTAGTGTTTTTTGACGCCACTGTATATGATAGTATTTGATTCGAGCATCCGTTCTTCGAGATACTTTCGTTCGGGTGCGATTTGACCTTTGAGATATTTCTCCATTACCAGCGAACCGATCGGGACACCGTATGTAGCTCCAAAGCCGGCGTTTTCAATATATGCGCAGACCGCTATCTCCGGGTCATCATAAGGTGCGAAGCCGATGAAGGCCGAGTGGTCTTTGCCATGAGGGTTTTGCGCCGTGCCGGTCTTTCCTGCAACCATGATGTCGGGCAGATTGGCAAGACGACAAGTACCTCCGGTGACGGCCATACGCATTCCCTCGGCTATAGACTCATAGTATTTTTGATCAACCGTCGGGTATCGTTTCTCGATATACTCTGCCGGCAACACCGTGTCTTGTATCTCTTTGACGATATGAGGAGTGATGAACCAACCACGATTGGCCACTGTCGCGCATAAGTTCGCGATCTGGAGTGGGGTTGCCAATATCTCACCCTGTCCGATAGACACAGAGATGATAGTGTTTGCACTCCAGCGATTTTCGCCGTACACTTTGTTATAGTATTCGGCATTGGGCAAAAATCCACGATATTCGCCGGGCAAGTCCACACCTAATTTGTAGCCATACCCCATTGAAACGAGATGTTTTTTCCAGATTTCAAACGCCTCAGCCGATGACCCGTATTTTGATCTTTTGTCAATCATGGCTTTGAATCCCCAGCAAAAATAGGCGTTGCACGATGTCTGCAATGCAGGCTTGAGTGCTATCGGAGAGCCATGACCATGACAACCCACACGCAGACGCCCGTTGATGAAGCCATGAGCACAGGGATATACCGTGCCGAGTGTGACGATATTCTCATGTTGTAAAATCAATCCCTGTGTAGGTTTAAAAGTCGATCCGGGAGGGTAGGTTGCCATTATGGCACGGTCAAACAGCGGTTTATACGGGTCGTTTACAAGCGCTGCATAGTTTTCGCCTCGTTGGCGTCCAACCAACAGATTGGGATCGTAGGTCGGCGATGATACAAGAGCAAGAATCTCGCCCGTCTTTGGCTGAATTGCCACTACCGCGCCTATTTTGTTAACCATCAGACTCTCGGCATATTGTTGCAAATCGAGATCTATGCTCAGCGTCAGGTTCCGCCCCGCAATGGCCGGTATGTCGTATGCTCCGTTCTCATATCTGCCTTGAAGGCGTCCGTTGGCATCGCGTTTGTAGACTTCGCGACCCTTGACGCCTCGCAGATGTGCGTCATAACTTTTTTCGACGCCCAAGTCTCCGCAATAGTCACCGCGTTTGTAGTATGGGTCGCGGTCAATGTCGGCCTGAGACACCTCGCGTATATTACCCAAAATGTTGCCTGCCGAATGTGTATTATATTGACGCAGGATTCGCTGCTGAATAAAAAAGCCTGAATAAAAACATCTGAAGGTCTCGTCAAACGCATGAATATCACGGTCTGACACATTGGTGATAAGTGTCTGAGGCGTGAAAGTCGAGTAGCCCGGCGTTGATTTCATGTCGGCAAAACGTTTGTCGAGCTGCTCTTTTGTTATATTAAATGTTTTGCAGAAGGTCAGTGTGTCAAATTCTTGAACCTCACGGGGTATAATCATTACATCGTAAGCCGGTTTGTTCTCAACCAGCAGCTGACCGTTGCGGTCATAGATTACGCCGCGTGCCGGGTATATGGTTTTGTTAAAAAACGCATTTGAGTCAGCCGACGTTTTGTAACGGTCATCTGCAATCTGCAGCGAGTAAAGTCGTGCGACATAAATCAGCGCGATTACTATGAAAAATCCGCCGATTACATATTTACGTTTTTCTAACTTATAATCTTTTCTCACTTATGTTTATTGAAACTGTCTATTGCAACAATTATTGCGGCCGTCAGCAATGTGCTTGAAATGATGCGCAAAACAAGTTTTCCGACATCAAAAAAAGTGAAGGACTCGACCAAGAAATATGATGTGCAATAAATGAGCGTTGCAGTGATTGTGTACTTTAAATATGTAGCTGTTCCCAACGTCACCAGCGATGGCTGACGTTGACCGATGTCATCGCCGCGAGGAACATAGAGTTTTAACACCGGTTGACGCAGCAGAGCCAACAGTGTGCAAGCGAAGGCATTCATGCCGAGTGTGTCTGAGAAAATGTCGACCGACAATCCGACCAAAAATGCTATCGTTAACACATAATTTGTTTTCATTGATGCCGGCAGTCGCAAAATCAGATATATAAAAACAAGAGGTATGGCCACGCCAAACAGACAGATGTGATTAAAAATCACAGCTTGTGCTATCAGCAGTGCTAAATACAACACGATGAATTGTATGACGGTCTTTGACATCTCGATTTTACATTATATGGTCAACGTCATCTTTACTTAATCCTCATTGACTGACTCGACTGACATGATGTCATCGAGCGAGCTGTTCTCTATCACACGCACAGTGCTGAGTCGAGCGAAATCAGTCGACAACTTCACCCTGAGTGTTACAAATGTGCCATCAGGATCAGGTGTAATGGCTATCACTTTCCCGACCTTGATGTCCTTTGGGAAAATTGCCGAAAAACCGCTTGTCACCACAATGTCTCCTTTGGCATAGTTGCCATGTTTGGGCATCTCCTCAAGCAAGGCCTCGGTGCAATTGTTGCCATCCCAGACAAGTGATCCAAAAAAATCCTTCCCCTTGAGTTTACATGACAGATGCAAATCGGGATTGAGTAGCGAGATGACGCGCGAATGGTGCTTGCCGACGACATCTACGACACCAACTACACCGTTGTGGTCTATCACTCCCATTTCGGGCCGGATACCTTCTTCTGATCCGGCATCGATGGTGATGAAGTTGTGTGGCTTTGCGATGCTGTTGTTGATTACGCGGGCGACAATGAAGGTAAAATCGCTCTGACCTTTGAACGACACCGTGTCTGATGCCTCCTTATATTCAGTCAATTCTTTGCGCAAGGAAAGAATCTCGGTTTCGAGATCTGACACATGCTGCTGTAAATCATCATTGATTTGCCTGAGCCCGAAATAGGATGTCACATTGTTGACGGCACCGTAAACAGATGCGCTCACAGCTCCCGCAGAGGTCATGTAGACGTGACGTTGATAAGGATTGTTGTTAAAAAGTAACAACAAACTCAACAGCACATAGAATGTGAAAACAAACCATGTGCTGTAGTGCCTTATGAAGTCTATGATTTCGCGCATAGCTCTCGGCGAACGCGCTTATTTGATCAAAAACGAGAAGTTGTGAATATTCTTGAGCGCGACGCCGGTGCCGCGTGCGACAGCAAGCAACGGCTCGTCAGCGATGTGGAACTGGATGCCGATGCGGTCGGTCAGTCGCTTGTCGAGACCCCTGATCAATGCGCCGCCGCCGGCAAGCCAAATGCCGTTGTG
>CAZKYR010000031.1:0-12662 GCA_964557035.1 uncultured Bacteroides sp.
GGGGTAGTAGTATTGCGACTCGGGGTCGAGTGTCGCTCGGCGTATGGCGGCCATGTCGGGCTCAATGCACACGCTTTTTGGCACATCGGGTTTGGGCGATTGCCGGGCAAAGAGCGGGGTGACGGCTATGGCCACGGCAGCGATTATGGTGAGTAATTTGCTTTTCATTGCAGAGTTGGGCGCGTTTACTCTACAAAATTAGTGATTTTTGGCGTGATGTGCGTTTGCAGCGACTGTTTTTTCACATGTTTTAAGACTTGCCGGCTCAAAGGCAATCTGTTCTACAGACACTCAGGGATTGTCATTAGTGCCATAGTATGCGAAGTTTACATCGGTTCTTTGCCAAGTGTCACGGATGGTCATGATATGACGAGGGGGACACCGCGATGGCGTCCCCCTTGTCTTATGTATGAGATGAAACTGTTTTTATCAGCGTGTTAGGCGCATGTTGAGCCATTCAGACTGGTATGTGAGACCAAACTGGATGCCGTTAGTTGTACAGATGAGGACGTTGACTGAGTAGTCGGTGTCGGGCTCGATGCCGCTCTCAGTTGCGTTGCATGTGATGTTGAGATAGTCCTCGTCCCAGTTGTAGTTGAGTGAACCTTGAGCCAACTCTGTGTACTCATCCTGACCGGCAAGGATTGCCTCGATTGTGATGAAGTCCATGAGAGATGTCAGTACCAGACCGCCGTTAAGCGTAATCGGGGGGGTGTCATACTGAGCAACCAGCTGACCTGCTGCGAGCTCGAGATCGCCGAGGTCGAGTGACTCATCGTATGAGTAGTCGAGACGGATGCGAGATGTGATATCCTCACCTGTGATTGCGTTTGGTTGTGTAACGCACAGGAAGAGGCGACGGCCAAAGCCGAGCTGACCCTCGGGCACACCCTCGATGACACAGTCAAGGGTCTCGTTGTTGCCATAGACCATTGTCCATGCGCCTTGCAGACCAAAGTAGGGTGTGGTGTCGTTGTCAACGAGTGTGACGGTGCAGCTGTTTGCTGTGCCGATAGTCGCGTTGGTGACATTGGTGATCTTGATCTCAAACACACGGTCATCGTTGGGCTGTGAATCGTCGCGGAGCAAGAACTCGAGGTCGACGCTCTTAGTGCCGGCGGGGATGTTGAGGTGTGTAGATGTGAGACGGAAGTTGTGGTCGATCATGGCAGGATTGGGCTGCACCTCGATGAGCTCGACATCGACGGTGATGTCACCCTTGTTGTCGCCAGTGACAACAATGGGCACATTGAGCTTGATCGAGCTCTCGAGCACCGAGATGGCGGTCTCCTCAAAGCCTACGGTCACGTCTGCGCCGTTGTCGACTTTGTCGTCCGAGCAGGCAGTCATTGTGAGAGCTGCCAGGGCGAATGCAAATATTTTGTTAAGTTTCATATAATTCGTATCTATTTTTGTTTTTTATACGATTTGATTGCGGCTGATTAATTGTAACCGGGGTTCTGCTGACCGACGAGCTGCGGGTTGACGCTGATCTCTTTTGCAGGGATAGGCCATACATAGCGGTAGTCGCCGGGGATGTAGCGTACATCTTTGCCGAGGGCAACCAAGATTTGTTCTACATACTCGTTTTCGTACTCATATGAGCGAGAGAAGCCGAGGTTCCAGCGACGGAGGTCCATCAGTCGGAATCCCTCACCGATGAGCTCCTTGTTACGCTCGATGCGCACTTGACGGATGAGCTCGTCACCTGTGTATGAAGCATCGGTGTAGAAGCGGTTGTTTTTCAGACGCACTTTGCGGATCTCGTTGAGAGCTTTGAGCGAAGCAGTCTCGTCGCCTGTGACGGCGGCAGCCTCTGCTACGATCAGGTACATCTCTGACAGACGGAAGGGTTTGGGTTTGTTGATCATTGACTTAGACACACCATTGTCGAGGGCCGGGTTGCCGGGGAATTTGGTGAATACGGGTGAGCTTACATTCTCACCGTTCACTTGCAGATTCCAGGTGCTGAAGAATGCGGCGTAGCGAACGTCATTTTTGGTGTCATACTCTGTCAGAATCTCTGAACAGGGGATGTAGTCTGATGACTGGCCGTTGGTTGAGATCCAGGCACCGCCGGTTGAGCCTACATAGCTCGACTCTGATGCGTCAACGAAGGGAACGAAGATGAGCTCTGTGCCGGTGTCTGATGTCCAGATGTTGGCATAGGTGCTCGCCGGAGTCAGTGACCAAACGCCACAGTCAATCACGTCGTTTGCATAGGTGAGCGCATCGTCATACATGCCTTTGTAGAGGGCTGTACGGGCGCGGAGAGCCTGCACTGTGTAGCTGTTGAGATAGATGGCGTTGGCTGCCACGCTCTCGGCTGACACTTTCTCCTCATACTCCTTGAGGCCTTCGTATGCTATCTTGAGGTCGCCGTCGATGAGTGTGAATGTCTGACGCATCGTGCTGCGGCCGGGATAGGTGCTGCGGTCGGGTGTGGGGTTGTAGATTGTCACCAGCGGCAGACCGAGAGCCGGCACGTCGGCACGCTCTTCGGTGTATGACTGGCAGAAGTAGTTGAACATGTAGATGTACATGTATGCGCGGTTGAAGTGAGCCTCGGCGATGTAGCGTGTCATCTTGAGGCGGTCGTTCTCCGAGAGGTCGGGGTTATTTTTCATGAACTCGTCGGCTTTCTCAATCATCAGGTTTGATGTGTTGATTGAGCCAAAGAGACCTGCCCACAGACCCTCGATGTCAGAGTCGCCCGAGAGGATGTCGCCGTTGGCGAGGTTGCCGAGACGGTTACCGTTGGTGATGGTGCCGTTGAACATGTCCATCTGCATCTCTGATGTCGATACATACGCGCCGGCACCGATGGCACGAAGGTCGCTGTAGAGACCGTTGCGAAAACGCTCAAAGTCTGATACGTTCTCAAAAGCGTCGTTGAACGTCAGTGTGCCGATCGGCTCCTCTTGAAGCGAGCAAGATGAGAGCACTGCCGCGGCCAACGCTACTGATAATATGATTTTTTTCATAATAATACTGTCTGTGTTGGATTAGAATGAGACTTCGATACCGAACTCGTACTGACGAGTGTTGGGGTATGCAAACTTGATGAGGTTGGTCTCAGGCTCGGGGTCATAACCGGTGTAGTTGGTGAATGTCAACAGGTTGCGACCGGTGAAGTGGAGGCGGACATTGTCGAGACGGGCAGCGTCCATCCACTTGCGCGGCAGGTTGTACTGCAGGGTGAGGTTTTTGAGACGGCAGAACGATGCGTTCTCAAGCAGGTGGGTATCGAATTGGATCACCTCGCCGGCAGCTGCGATGTCGGTGTAGCGGTTATCCGGAGTCCAGATGTTGAGCATGTCTACGCTCTGGTTGAAGTCGAGAGCCATGTTGGGGTTCTCCATGAAGTAGCGGTCGTTGTTGATCATGTACTTGCCAAGGGCAAATGCGAAGTCAACTTTGAGTGACAGATCTTTCCAACGGAGGTCTGTGCCAAAGCCACCGCTCCAGGGTGAGTACTGTGACTTGCCGGTCAACACTGCGTCCTCCTCCTGGTTGTAGGTCTTGGTGAGGTTGCCGTTCTTGTCATACCACATTGTCTTACCGTCGCGGGGGTCGATGCCTGCCCAGCGTACCATGTAGAGCTCGCCTGCCGAGTGACCTTTCTTGTACTGCACGAGTGCGTTGGGGAAGGTCAGGTCATCCTGGTCGTCATAGAGCTTGGTGATGGTGTTCTTGTTGTAGTTGAAGTTTGCGCGCAGACCCCAGTACCAGTCCTGAGTGCGGATGACGTTGGCGTTGAGAGTGAAGTCAATACCCATGTTGCGCATTGAACCAACGTTGCCGAGGTTACCCGAGATACCGGTTGTGTAAGAGAAGGGAATTGTCAAAAGCATGTCGACTGTGTTCTTCACATAGAAGTCTGCGTCGACGGTGATCAGGTTGTTGAAGATAGCACCTGAGATGCCGAAGTCAAATGAGCGAACGGTCTCCCAAGAGAGGTCAACTGACTCTGCCTGTGCGATGCCCAGTGACGGTTTGCCTGCATAGAGACCGCCGGCGCCGATCAGACCGAGGTATGCATAGTTGCCGATGCCGGCGTTACCGGTCGTACCGTAGCTGATGCGTGCTTGCAATTGGTCGAGCCAGGTGACGGGCTGCAAGAATTTCTCATTCTTCATGTTCCACATGATACCGCCTGAGTAGAAGTTGGCCCAACGGTGGCCGGGTGCGAACTTCGAGCTGCCGTCTCGACGATAGGTGAAGTCGAGGAAGTAGCGGTTGTCATAGTCATAGTTGAGGTTGAGGAAGATTGAGTTGAATGTCTGGCGCACGTATGAGTCAGAGATGTCAGAGATGTTGACCGATGTACCTTGATTCATCAGATAGAGACGCTCGTCGGTCTGACCCTCTGTGTAGACGCCAAAGTTTGTTGATTTCGAGATGATTGACTCCTCACCGAACAATGCGCCGAAGTTGTGAGTGTTGTCGATGTCAAACTTATACTCGGCTGTGTTGGTGTAGGTGAATGAGTAGTAGCGTGTGAATGCGCGCTGTGACCAGCTTGCAAACATCTCGCCGTCCTCATAGCTTGCGTCGAAGATGTCTCCCATCGGAGTGGTCTCGTTGACATAGAAACCATAGTTTTTGAGCGTGGTGTCGTAGGCATCCATCGCCTGTTGAGCGCGGATAGTCAGACCCTTGATGGGGTTGATTTGCTCGTAGATCGAGAGGTTGCCGGTCACGCGCTCGCGCCATACCTCACGTGAGCTGTTGTAGAAGTAGGGTGTCAGCTGACCTGAGTAGTGGAGATATTTTGCGCGGTCACCAAAGACGGGCTTGCCGTTCTCGTCGATTGAGTAGTAGTAGGGTGAGTCCATCGGGAGGGCCTTGCGGGCATACACCATCGGGTTGGTGATGTAAACTGCCGATGCTGCTGCCTCAGCCTCGTTGTTGGTCTCATATTTGGTGTAACCGAGGTTGGCCTGCATGCCTACGCGCAGCCACTCGTTGGCTTTGGCGTTGATGGCGATACGCATTGTCTCGCGGCGCATGCCTGACTGCTCGATGATACCTTCCTGCTCCATGTGGTTAACCGACATGTAGTATGAGAGGTTGTCGCCACCACCCGATACTGATGCCTCGAGGGCGTAGGTGGGAGCTGTCTGGAACACCTCTTTTTGCCAATCGGTGTCGATGCCGTATTTGTAGAAAGCATCGTAGGCACCCTGATTGACAGGCTGGTTGATCATCTCGCGGAATTTGATATAATCGGCCGAACCCATCATGTCAACCTTGTCGGCAACGCGCTGTGACCAGCCATATTTTGCTGAGATGTTGACGTGAGCTTTTGAGCCGAATTTACCTTTCTTAGATGTGATGACGATGACGCCGTTGGCAGCACGCGAACCGTAGATGGCAACTGAGGCAGCGTCTTTGAGGACGGTGATGCTCTCGATGTCATTGGGGTTGAGGGTGGTGAACACGGTCGAGGTAATGGGGGCACCGTCGAGGATGAACAGAGGCTCGGTCGATGCTGACACTGAGTTCACACCACGCAGACGGATGTCTGTGTCGGTCGATGAGGGGTCACCTGAGCCTGACATGATTGACAGACCGGCAACCTGACCCTGCAGAGCGTCGATGAATGACGGTGTCGTGATATTCTCAAGAGCTTTGTCGCCTACAACGGCAACCGAACCCACGATTGAACCGAGTTTTTTGCCCGAACCATAACCGGTCACAACGACCTCGTCGAGGCGGTTGTCGGCGTTGTCAAGGATGATTGTCTGGCCATCGGTTGCCGGAACGGTCTTGGTGGTCATTCCCACATAAGATACCGTCAGCTGTGACACTGATGCCGGAATGCTGAGGGTGAAGTTGCCGTCAAAGTCGGTCGCGGTACCCTGGCCACCGCCTACAGGCATCACTGTCGCTCCGATCAGCGGCTCGTTGTCCTCCGCTGCTATGACAGTGCCGTGTATCGTGCGATTCTGCGCCAGTGCGTAGGTCGCTGTCAACAAGACTGTCACAAATAATAGAAACAGTTTTTTCATACGATAAATTAATTAGACATAGAATTGATTGTTATACATTTTTACTTTCTAACAGACTACCCTCCACCGAGGGCTAACTTCACAATATGCGACAAAGATAAGGAATTTTTTACTTTTATAACATATAATCATAGATTTTTTTTTATTTTAACAATAGATTTTATGCGCCCTCTCCCCCTCAACTCATCCGTCGTAGCCAAAAAAGTTTGTAACTTTGCATCGCTATTCATCAATCAATCTGATGCGACGCGACGACACTATCAAAATAGACATGACCCATGGGCCTCTGCTGCGCAAAATTGTGATTTTTGCGCTCCCACTCATCGCGAGCGGCATTTTGCAGCAGTCGTTCAACTCGGTCGATGTGGCTGTGGTGGGACGATATTGCGGTCATCAGGCGTTGGCAGCCGTCGGCAGCAACGGCATGGTCATCAACATCCTCATCAATCTCTTTTTGGGCATCTCGGTCGGCGCAAATGTCGTCATCTCTAATTATATCGGTCAGCGCAATCATGACGGCATCGCCAAAGCCATCCGCACGGTAGCCGCGCTGGCGTTGGCGAGCGGGTTTGCCCTGGCGTTGTTGGGGGCGACCGTGTCACGGCCTATCCTTGAGATGATGGGCACGCCCGACGATGTCATCGACCTCGCCACGCTCTATTTGCAAATTTATTTTGCCGGCATGCCATTTTTGATGATATATAATT
This sequence comes from uncultured Bacteroides sp., assembly GCA_964557035.1. GTDB lineage: Bacteria > Bacteroidota > Bacteroidia > Bacteroidales > Muribaculaceae > CAZKYR01. The sequence continues at coordinate 6,722 of CAZKYR010000031.1, forward strand.
TTGGCGCATCGGTGCTCAGGAGCATGGGCGACACGCGGCGGCCGTTCTACTCGCTCGTGGCCGCCGGAGTGATTAATGTTGGACTCAATCTGCTGCTTGTTATCGTTTTTGACATGGGTGTGGCCGGCGTGGCCGTCGCCACAGTCATCTCCAATGCTGTCAATGCTGCCATCACGGTGTGGTTTCTGGTGCGCGAGCGCGAGCCATTCAAGCTCGAGGTGCGACGCACAGGGTTTTACGGCAAAGAGTTGCGCAAAATGCTCAACATCGGCGTGCCTGCGGGTCTGCAGGGGATGGTGTTCAGCTTTGCCAATATTTTTGTTCAGTCGGCCATCAATTCCTACGGCTCTGACGCCATTGCCGGTTCGGCCGCGGCACTCAACTACGAGCTCTATTGTTATTATGTGATGGTGGCCTTTTGTCAGGCAGCCATAGCCTTCACAGGCCAAAACTACGGAGCCGGCGAGTATGCACGCTGCCGGCGGGTGTTCAGGCTTTGCATGGCGCTGGGGATGGGTTCGGTGGCGTTGCTCAATACAATCATTGTCTGGCAGGGCGACTTTTTTATCAGCCTGTTCACTGACAACCATCAGGTGGCGCAATTTGGCCTGATGCGCCTGCGTTATGTGCTGTTGTTGCAATGGATTGCCGCCTCCTACGAGGTGTCGGGCGCCTGCATGCGAGGACTCGGCTACTCGATGGCCCCGATGGTGCTCACCATTTTTGGCACCTGTCTGTTGAGGTTGTTGTGGATTTTTCTATACTGTCCGTTGCACCCTGGGTTTGGACATCTGCTTGTCATTTATCCTATTACATGGGTCATCACCGGCGCGTTGGTGTTAGCGGCCTATTTTGTCACCTCCCGCCGGGCATTCAATAGCATTGCAAGTCATGGAGCCGCTATATAAGGATTACGCCGCGCATCTGCGTGAGCATTTTGAGGGGAAAGTGCAAAAAATCACCCTCAACATCGGTCTGTCATGCCCCAATCGCGATGGCCGCATAGGTCGCGGCGGTTGCATATATTGCAACAACCGTGCTTTCTCGCCGGCCTATGCCATGGCCGATAAATCTGTCGAGCGGCAGATTGATGAGGGACGCCGCTTTTTCGCGTCCAAGTACCCCGAGATGCGCTTTCTGGCATATTTTCAGGCATACACTAATACTTATGGTGACATCGACCGGCTCGTGTCTCTCTATCGTCGCGCGTTGGCATGCGACGGCGTTGTCGGCCTTGTCATCGGCACCCGCCCCGATTGCCTCCCCGACGAGATGATAGGTGCGCTTGCTTCGCTCGACACCTCCTATGTCATGGTCGAACTCGGGGCCGAGAGTATGCACAACGCCACACTCGGACGCATCAACCGCTGCCACACGGCTGACGTGACAGCTGATGCCGTGCGTCGTGTCAAACGTGCAGGGCTGCAGGCGGGGGTGCATCTGATCATGGGTTTGCCGGGCGAGGATGAGGCTATGATGGCCGACAGTGTGCGTCGGGTGTGCCGGTTGGGCATCGACACGCTCAAGATGCACCAGCTGCAGGTTTTGCGAGGCAGCACTCTCGAGGCGATGTATGATGCCGAACCGGGCTGTGTGCACCTGTTCGAACCTGATGAATACGCGGCTCTCTGCGCCCGCCTTGTGCGTATCTGTCCCGACACCGTCGCCATCGAACGTTTCACCGCCCAGGCGCCCGCCGACATGATTGTAGCGCCCCGCTGGGGAATGAAAAACCATGAATTCGTTCACCTTGTCCGCCGTCATCTCCGGCAGCTTGATGCCGCGACGGCTGAATAGCGTCCGAGTGGTGATTAAACAGGTGTCAGACAGCTATATTGCAATTATAAAAGAGTTGCGCCCCAAAAGTCTGTAATAGCTTTTGGGGCGCAATCGGTATGAAAATTTAATTTTAGTAGGGTCTCAGCAGGGGGATGTATGCCGCAACATCTGTGTCGCCGGCTGCATCTGCAATGGTGAGCCAAAGGATGAGTAGTATGATGAGGACTACGGCTCCGATAGCCACCCACGTATTTATCTTGCGCCAGCGGCTCTGTTCGCGGCGTGATTGTTTGATGTGTTCGCGATTGCTCATAAATTTAGATTTTAATAGTTGAACTTTATTATTGAACACGTCACAGGGTGTAATTGTTCATCGCGGAGTTCCCCAGGTGTATTGTTTTGACCGTGAAAAACGCTCCATTATGGCATAGCGCATGTTTGAGAACGGCCTAAACATCAGCATCGGCATCACACCCCATGGTGAGACACTGTCTCCGGTGGCACGCACGGTTTTGCGCCAGGTGAGGGTGAGTGTGACAACGAGCGCGATGAGCATGACGGCGACCGCGACTGCGGCTGTCATGTCGGGTAGAGAGGCAACGACTGCAACAATCGACGTGAGGATGAAGATCCAGATCAGCCACGACCCCAGTGCGATTGTAAGACGGTCGCCCGAGGGCACGCGACGTCCGGTAAAGCGATGATTTATTTTTGACAGGCGGTGTTCGCGTGGCGCACGATAGAGGTCGAGCGACACCAGGCCGGCGTTGTTGAGCTCGACGGCGGTGAGCCCCTTTTGCGCTAACTGATGTATGAAAATGTCGTCATCACCCTCGTGTATGTCGAGCGACTGAGCAAAGCCTTTGCAGTCAAAAAAGAGCGATTTCTTGAATGCTATGTTGTGCCGGCTCCCCCTGTACACATTTCCTCTCAAGGCCGAGGCTATCCAGGCGGCGTTGTCGACGGCGCGGTCAAACGCACGCCATGCGCCGGCGATGCCTTTGTCACAGTTGCGGTCGATGATGGCGTTGCCGAGCACCACGTCGTGTCCGTCACATAGGTGCCGTGCCATTGTCGCGAGCCACAGCGGTGACGCCACGCGTGCATCGGCCGTAGTCAGGTGGACATACGGGTGACGGGTCGCTTTGATGCCGAGCGTCAGGGCGAGCTTGCGGCGGCTGAGGTTGTGAGCCTCGTCGGGGACATGGGTCAGATATATATTATTGTGCGTTGCTGACAGCCGGGTGATATAGTCAGCCGTCTTGTCCGATTTGCCGTCGCTGACGACAATGATTTCGTATGGTGCGCCATACTGTTGGTTTAACAGAGCCGGTATCAGCTGCTCGAGACCGCGGAGGTTGTCAAGCGAGTAAATCACGACTGAGATGCCGGGCAACCCGGTGTTGTCAGCTTCGGGTGGTGTACTCTTGCGTGCACTGAGGGTGACACTGCGCAGTCGACTGCAATAGAAAGTGACCGACAGCAGCGCGCTAAACAAAGCTACGCACAGCGCGACCAACGCAACCGGTGGTATGTTGTAACTGAATGTCATTATTAAGCCGATTTTGACACTGCAAAGTTACGCAAAAATCATCATGCGCCCAAAAAAAGTTAACATGCTCAGTGTGAGGGACTATGCGAATAAAAAACGTTTTTTATGACATTTTTAACATTTGGCCGCTGACAAAATGCCGTCATCGGTTGTTATATAGGTGAAGTTTCAATCAAGGGAGCGAGCGAAGGCATCAGCTCCGATAAATTATGAGCAGGTGATACGGCGGGATGTCGGTCATGGAACAACTGTAAATAGCATCCCTCGTCCTTTATATCGGGTAGTGATACCGGGTATTGAGGCTCTCATAAATAAATAGTTGAAACGCTGAGAGCCGCAACGCGCACCACGCACGCTGCGGCTCTCTAATTTTGTCATACAGGCTTTTAGCCTCCTCAGGTCTGAGTGCCGGTGATGTGTACGTCCATCTGGGGGAAGGGGAAGTTGGCACCGTGTGCCGGCAGCTCGTTGTAGAAGCGCTCATTGTATTCGTACAACAGAGCCCAATAGTTCTCGCTGCGGGTCCACGCCCTGATGGTGAGGTTGACGCTGCTGTCACCCAGGCTCTCGACCAACACCGCCGGGGCGCGGTTGACTCTGGGTTTGAGTGCCGCCAGCTCTTTGTCTCGTTTGTCGCGCCAGGTCTCTATTTTGTCCTTCACCTTGTCGCGGTGGTGGAACAGACGATAGAGCCAACCGCGACGTTCATACTCTTGGTGGCGTGCTTCCTCTTCTTTTTCCTCCTCAAGCAGCTCGGGAGCCGGATGCTTGAGCCGGTCATCCTCAATATACTCTTTTACCACGCGGTCGTCGGCGGTGAGCATGTCGATGATGGCTTGTCTGATAGGCTCCACACGGTCGCCATAGCTGATGCCGATGCTCCATGATACGCGGCGATAGTCCTCGCGGGTCGAGTTGTTGATGCTCGACGTCGACAGTACTCCGTTGGGGATGAGGATGGCCTTGTTGTCGGGCGTCACGATGAGGGTGTGGAACATCTGTATCTCCTTGACAGTGCCCGAGTAGCCTTGGGCGTCGATGAAGTCACCGATGCGATAGGGCTTGAGCAGCAATATCAACACGCCGCCTGCAAAATTTTGCAGCGTGCCGCTCAATGCCATACCGATAGCAACGCCGGCCGATGCAAAGATGGCGAGGAACGAACTTGTCTCGATGCCTAAGATGCCGATGACCGTGACTATCAAGATGAAGTATAGGACGATGCGGACAAAGCTGAGCACAAATGTCGTCAGCGACGCGTCAACGCGCCGTTTGAGCATCATGGTCTGCACAAAACGGTGGATGCGCTTGATGATGAATTTGCCGATATAGAGCACGATGATGGCAATCGCCAGATTGATGCTGAATTGCACCATCGTGGTGATGAGTTTGTTGATCAGCTCATCGACCGAGAGGGTCGAGGCTGCGTGTAACTCGTTGTGTATCGTCGGGATGCTGTCAGTCACCGCTTCGGGTGTCAGTCCGGGAATCTGTCCTGTAATCATGCTTTATCGTTTGAATTTTGCCGAGGCCACATTCTCCCACCACTCGAGCTGGTAGTAGTTTTTGGTTTGCGAACTCTGCTCGTCATCAAGAATGTAAGTGGTCAGGCCGCAGTGTGCTTTGATGGGCAGGCTGTTCCAGATATATGGCGTTGCTGCCCGATAGATCACTGCTTCGTCGAGGGCTGCCTGATACTCGGCGCGTATGTCATCGCTCACGTCGGTGTGTGCGTCGAGATAGTCGCCGAGGTCATAGTAGTAGCCTGTCCTGATGGTCATGAACCGCTGGGGTACATAATCATCCGGGACACCGGGCGACGTCTCGTAAACTGCACGGACAGCTGTTGCGAGGCGCTCGAGGCCGCTTGTCGCGATGACTGACATGGCGCATGTCCGCGCAGCTCCGCTCATCGAGTCATAGTAGTTGAATGTCGTTGAGGCTGCCTGTATCAACGCATCGGTCGAGCCGTCGACCAGAAAGGGTATGTTAAGGTCGTAGCGCATGCCGTTTGCAGGGAGCTCGCACGATGAGGCAACGATGTGGTCGGTGACACCTCTGAGCTGATAAACTGCCTCGACCGACGCCATGTAGCAGCAGTCCATGTAGATGAAGTCAAAATCTTTGCCGTCGAGCACCTCGGCCAACGTGGTGATGTTCATCGTGCGTCCGCGGTCGTCGCCAAAGCTCTTGCCCTGTATCCTGGGCTCCTCCATGCCGTTCTGGAGCCATCCGTGTGCATGACTCCAGAGCACCAGACCGTAGTTTTGGGCCGGCGCCTCAGACTTGACATCCTCAATCACCTGCGACATGCGCTCGGATGACACCGAATAAAGCTCGTTGTCATACTGTTTGAGTTCCTTCCAGCCATCGGCCGTCAGTTCTTTGAGCACAGGCTCTCCCTCACGAGGGGCGTGATATACAAGCCAGCGAGCATCCTCGGGCAGCTCGCGTGCCTCATACATCTCCTCGAGGTCGTTTGTGTCATAGTGTGACGCCCCCAGCGAATTGTTGGCTACCATATACACGAGCACGGTGCGGCGTGTGGTCGGCAATTCGGGGGTTGAGGGCTTGTTGTCGTCCGGATTTGTCGGCTCTCCGCTCTCGCAT
>CAZKYR010000032.1:0-12625 GCA_964557035.1 uncultured Bacteroides sp.
CGAAAAGGTGACGCCGGCATCGGCATCCCATTCAAACCTGACGACCGAGGCGTTGCCTTGCCTCCCCGTTCGCGTGGCACGCAGCGTGATGACGCGCCCGTTGACCGTGAGCGGCATCTCGAGGGGAGCATCCTTCCACTTGCGCGAGTTGCCCACAAAACAGAGCCACGAGCAACTCGACTCGGATGCAAAATTGACGGCATAATCGGCCGGATCGACAGGCTCGAGGCAAAAGACCTCGATGCGCGCGCCTATCCCGCGATCGGCCTCGGACGACACTTTGTGAAATATCAGCCTGGCGTTGATGACGCGCGTGTTGTTGTAGACCAGCATGGCATCCTCGGGCAGAGAGGCCGGCAAATCAGTAAAAATGAGGTCGTCAACCGCCCCGTCGGCATGACGCACCAACAACCGGCACTCATCGCGCACCTCGAGCGGATGGAGCGCAATGCGATCGTCAGGGAGCGGATAGTCATATTCCTCAATGCGGATGCCGAGCACCTCGGCCATATTGTCATTGCTCATAATCAGATTCTTGCGAACAGGTTAAAAAAAGGCGTCAGCTATACCCTCGACGCCGCAAACCGATTGCAAAATTAGCTAAAATCGGCCACACCACCAAGCAGCCCAAAAAAAACAAGCCTTTTGTTGATTTACTTTGCTATTTTTTGTATATTTGCCAAATAAAACAGAAAATTTAAAACCAACAAAATACAACACACAATGCCACCTATCACACGCACATTTACCGTAGGCAAGGAGTCAGACAACGACATCATCATCAAAGACCCTACCGTATCGCGCCACCATGCACAGATCACCATCCGCCCCGACGGCTCGGTCATCATACGTGACCTCGGGTCGACAAACGGCACATTTCTCAACAACATCCGCATTGACCGCGAGCAGCCCCTGGTGCCCGGCGTGACAGTGCGCATTGGCAATGCACCTCTCAACTGGCAAGAGGAAATAAAAAAGCCTCAGCGCACAAAAGTGTCGGCTGCCGGAACCGTCGGCGTCGGCAGCGCCCCCAAATCAAATCAGGTCACCATCGGTCGCGACCCCTCCAACACCGTGGTGATGGGTCACCAGGATGTGTCATCGCGCCATGCTTCGCTCACCCGCAACCCTGACGGCTCAGTGACACTGACCGACAACAATTCGACCAACGGCACATTTGTCAACGGCATGAAGGTTAGCACCCCCATCAAGCTCAAGGCAGGCGACAAAGTGTTGATAGCCAACAAATATCCTCTCGACTGGATGACACTGATGCCCGTCAGCGGCAAAAGCGGCGAGACCGTTGTCGGCCCTGCAAAACCGGCACAGCCCAAAAAATCAAAAGCATGGATATGGATTGTGGCCGCATGCGTGGCAGTGCTGTTAATCGGCGCCGGCACAGCGTTCTACCTCAAGAACCGCGAGCCTGAGAAGACCGAGATGACGGCCGCCGACATCTACGACAAGTATAAGAGTTCGGTTGTACTTATCTATCAGGTCGGCACCTACGAAGTCACATATCAAGGCCGCCCGCTGAGCGCATACGACAGCGACCTCGGCATCCTTGACAACGTGTCGCTCGTTGACGGCGAGCTGTCAGACGAGCCCACATTCTGGAGCGGCACAGGCTTTTACATCTCGGAAGACGGCAAAATCATGACCAACTGGCACGTGGTCGATGTGATGGCAAATGAGGCTACACGCTATGACGCCGTCGAGATCGGCCGCCAGATCAAAAACCTGTTGCGCCAGTACAGCTACTACTACGGCCCGGCTTACGCCGACATCGCCGATGACCTCGAGGTAAACTACAAAGTGAAATGGCTCGGCATCGTGCCCAACGGACGCAAGTTCAACCCCACTGACCTCAGCAGCTACACACAGTGTGAGGTTATCCAAAAATCTGACAATGACAAGGTCGACATCGCCATCATCCAGAACTATGACCAAAAGACCCCCGAGGGCGTGACCGTGGTAGACGTTGAGACAATCAGCGACCCCGAGCACCGCCGCATCGGTGACAACATCTACACCATCGGCTTCCCCCACGGCAACATCATCGGCGACACCGATGCCGGCCTCCAGGCCAACAACCAGAGCGGCCAGGTGACACAGTCGCGCGGCCAGTTTGAATATGGCCACAACATCATGGTGACAAGCGGTGCCTCAGGCTCGCCCATCTTTGACCAATATGGCGACTTCGCCGGTGTAATTTACGCAGTCATGGGCGACGGATCAAACGGCTACAACCTCGCCGTCATGCCCGAGCAAGCCTCAAAACTCTACAAAGAAACAAAATAAAAAAGTCAAAAAATATTAACTCAAAAATCATAAAACTATGGCAAACAATCGCAAGTGCAGCAACGGTCATGAATATGACGCAGACATATATGGTGACAAATGTCCCTTCTGCCCCCCATCAGTATCTTACGGCGCAAACCAGGGCGCAGCTTATCCTCCCTATCAGGGTGGTGAGCGCACACAGATCCTCGGTGGCGCGCCCCAGTTTGGCGGTGCTCCTCAGGTTGGTGGCGAGCGCGTCACCGAAGAGACAATGGTGATGGGCGCACCCGGCTATCCCAACCCCGGCGCAGCCAACAAACCCAACGAGAGCCACACACGCATCGTGCACGCCGACGCATCAAAAGACACCCCCACACACGCACGCCGCTGTGTAGCCGTCCTGGCCTCTTACAGCCACAACAACGCCGGTGACATCCACAAGGTGTGCGAGGGCGTCAACACCGTCGGACGCGCCACGACATGCTCAATAGCCGTGACCAAAGATGACCAGATGTCTTCAAAACACTTCTCCATCACCTATCGTCCGGTCGACAACACATTCTTCATCCGCGACGAGGGCGCAGTCAACGGCACATACCTCAACGATGAGCTGCTCAACCTCGACCAGCTCTATGTGATGCACTCGGGCGATGTAATCAAATCGGGCACCACTAAATTTACCTTCCTTGCCATCCCGCAAAACGACTGATAATGAGCGCCGAAACTTTTGACTATTGCGTGCGTGCCGGCTTGACTGATGTCGGTTGCAAGCGCAGTGCCAACGAGGATAATTTAGGGCAAGCCATTACCATCAACGGTTTGGTGACAGTGGTGTGTGACGGCATGGGCGGCCATGTTGGCGGTGCCGTCGCCTCAAAAATCGCTGTCGACACGATTTTGGCCTTTTTGAATCAGCAATATTTTGCCGACCCGCGCGAGGCCATCGTGGCAGCTGTCAACGCAGCCAATCAAGCCATCCTGGCACGCGCAGCAGCCGAGCCTTCGCTCTACGGCATGGGGTCAACCTGCGTGATGCTCATCATCCGCGAGGGACTGGTGTACTATGGCTGGGTCGGTGACAGCCGCATCTACCTGTTCAGACAAGACAAAACCGTCAGACTGTCTAAAGACCAGTCGGTGGTGCAAGCCCTTGTAGACGCCGGCCAGATCACCGAGGCCGAGGCTGAGCATCACGCCCGCAAAAACGAGATTACCAACGCCTTGGGGTTGCCGACAATGACACCGGCCCTTGTGTGTCGTCAGCCGATCGCGCCCCATGCCGGCGACACGTTCTTGCTCTGCAGCGACGGCCTGAGCGGCATGGTGTCTGACAATGACATCGCTGCCGTGGTGTCTGACCGCGCCAATCTGCGCCTCCCCGACCGCGCCGCACGACTCATCGAGATGGCCAAGGCAAACGGCGGCCTCGACAATGTGACAGCTCTGTTGGTCGAATTTCCGGTAGCGCCTAACCCCGTCGGCACCTCATCGCCGGCCTCACCCCGTACGGCCGGCCCCGGCAAAAACGACAGTTCCAATAAAGCCCTCAAGCGGTGGATAATCCCCGGTGCAATCCTCACCGCCCTGATTGTCATCGCTGCTGCAGCGTGGCTGATTTTTGGCGGCAAAGGTGAAAAAACCGACGACGACAAGTCATCGGCAGCAGTCGAGCAAACATCGGCAGCCGAAACCAACTCGACACCGGTCGAGCTCAAATCGATTGAGGCCAAAAACGTCAAGCCGGTGACAAGAGTCACCTACTCGCTTGACGTCACATCTGTTAAAGAGGAAGAATGTCTGTTATTCATCTTCTATAACGACAATGTATTCAAGATCTACAGCGCCAACGACCCTGACAACACACTGCTCAGCATAGACGGTTCAATCGACCCGACATCTCTCTCGGTGAGCGACAACCTCAAGTTGGTCACCGGCAGTGACCTCAAGACGTCAGACAAATTTCATGTACAAAAAGGGGCTACCCCCGTCGGGATTACTGTCACTAATAAGAAATCTGACGTGACCGAGATTAGATTCAAGACCCCCGAGGGAGAGCAGCCGGCAACTGAATATATCCTCAAACTGACAATCACAACTCCAACTCCAACCCCGACCAATGGCCTATAACATAGAGCGAAAACTTGGCGAAGGCGGCATGGGATGCGTATATCTCGCGTCCAATGACCATGGCGAAGCGGTGGCACTGAAGATGCTGTCGGCCGAGTTTGCGCGCGATGAGCAATATCGCCGCTACTTTGAGCGCGAGTGCATGACCTTGTCGCGCATGGCTCATCCGGCGGTGGTGGGGGTTGTCGGCGAGCCGTTCAGTGACAGCGCCGGCAACATGTTCCTGCCGATGCAATTTGTGCCCGGCAGCAACATCGAGCAGATTGTGACACAGAACGGCGCGATGGACGAGCGCACGGCGTGCCGCTATGTCTACCGCATCCTTGAGGCACTCGAGTACATCCATTCAAACGGACTGATACATCGCGACGTCAAGCCGGCCAACATCATGATCACCGGCCAAGACTCGGTGTGTGTCATCGATTTTGGTATCGTGCGCGACCCCAAGGAGGGTGTCACCCAGGTGGCCCTCGTGGTGGGCACGCACGGCTATATGAGCCCCGAGCAGTTCAGTGCGCTGCACATCGACCACCGCTCGGACATATATGCCGTGGGATGTCTGTTGCACTTCATGATCACCGGCCAACATGCCATTCCCAAGGGCACCAACGACCACGAGATGCGCGAAGAGATACGCCGGGGTGTCTTCCCGTCGGCTCAGGCAATCAATCCGGCCGTGTCGCCGGTGCTCCAGAGCATCATCTATCGCGCCGTCGACAAAAACATGACCTTGCGCTATCAGACCGACCGCGAGTTCATGGAGGCCATTGCTCCGTTGGCAGGCATGTCACACCAACAGGCCGGCGTGTCAGAGGACTTCATCGACCTGCCGCAAGGCCAATGGACTCTGCGTGTGGGACGCGAAGCCGACTGCGACATCATTCCGGCCTACGACCCGAGCATCAGCCGCCACCACCTCGACCTGCATGTTGTGTGCCAGCCCGACCTCAACCGCGGCGGTCTCAAGAGACGCATCATCATCGATGAGCACTCCTCTAACCGCACAGCCGTCAACGGGTACACCTATCAGAACGTGAGACTCAAGTTTGACTTTGACCAACGCCGCTATCTCAACATCGACCCGTGCTGCAACCCACAGTATCGCATCGATTGGGACCTGTTTGACAACAAACTGCGCGAAAAGACAGGGCTCGTCCAATCTCACCCCGAAGTACCGGCCGAAACTGTCTGTCCTCCCCCTATCAATCAAAATGTGGAGGAGAACTCACCGGTCAACGACACATTCAGCGTGTGGAGATTCTTGCTGAGCCTCTTTGTGCCAATAGTTGGTCTGATACTCTACTTTGTCGGGCGTCGCAGCCACCCGCGGCGGTCGACAAACAGCTGCCTCATCCCGGCCATAATCGGATTTATAACAAACTTTATATTAATAATCGCTAACAGTTAACATTATGGATTCTATACAGATAGGACGTTCGAGCGAATGTGACATCTGCGTCACCGGCGATCCGACCGTCAGCGGCGTACACTGCCGCATCAGCCGCGTAGGCAACCAATATGTATTTGAGAACCTCGGGCGCAACGGCTCGACTATCAACGGCGCACAAATCACAGGCCGAGTGGTGGTACAACCCGGCTCGCGTGTGCAGATCGGCGCAAAGACAATGCTTCCCTGGGTCGAGATTCAGCGACTGATGCCTTTAGGCTCTGTCAATGTTGCTCAGCAAACCCCTCGCACAACACCCTACGGCGGTGCACAGCAGACACCCCTCCAACCGGCTGCTCAACCCGAGCGATTCCATTTCGGATGGTTCATCCTGTCACTTTTAGTTCCGATTGTCGGCCTGATACTGTTTTTGGTATGGCGTACTTCGCGACCCTATGTCGCACGTCAATGCTGCCTGATTCCCTGCATCATCGGCTTTGGCATAGACTTGACATTCTCAATGATATCTGCGGCCCTATAAAATCGTAGCATGGCAAAAACCGGAGATATTGTAAGATTTCTCAACGCTGTCGGCGGCGGTCGCATAAGCCGCATCGCAGACAGCATTGCTTATGTCGAGGATGAGGACGGCTTTGAGACACCGGTGCTGTTAAAAGAGCTTGTCGTGGTAGCCGAGGCGTCATCTGCCGTTGCCAAAGCTGCTGACAAACAAACCTATTCTCAGCCCGCAATCAAGCCGGCGCCGCGCATCGTGCCGGTCGAACCCGACCAATTGCCGGTGACCGAGACTGCCGAGGGGGACAAGCTCAACATCGTGCTCGCCTTTGAACCGGTCAACATCAAGAGGCTCTCTGACACGACATTTGACACCTATTTGGTGAATGACTCAAACTATTACCTGTCATTTAGTTACTTGGTACGTGAGGATGAAGACAAGATGTGGAAAACGCGCTATGTCGGCGTCGTCGAGCCTAACATACAGCTATTTATAGGCGAACTCACACGCGACCTCATCGGCGAGACCGCCAATGTCGCCCTGCAGTTCATCGCCTACAAAGAGGGGAAGTCATTCGAGCTAAAACCGTCAACTTCAGTAGTGTTGAAAATCGACACTACCAAATTTTGCAAGTTGCACTGTTTCAGGCCAAACACCTACTTTGACGGCGAAGTGCTGGCGTTTGACATCGTTCGCAACGACACGCCCGCACGGCAAATGTATGTCGACAGCGACGACCTCGCCGACGCCATGAGGCGCAAGAAAGCCGCTGACCGCCGCCCGGCCAAACGACCCGTCAAAAAACGCGACACACGCCCCGACATCATCGAGGTCGACCTGCACATCAACAACCTCGTCGACAACACCCGCGGTCTGTCTAACAGCGACATGCTCAACCTGCAGATTGACGAGTTCAGACGCACCATGGACGCCAACCTCAAGAATCACGGTCAAAAGATAGTGTTCATCCACGGCAAAGGCGAGGGTGTGCTCCGCAACGCGCTGCTCAAGGAGCTAACACACCGCTACAAAGGGCATCAGGTGCAAGACGCCTCGTTCAGGGAATACGGTTTCGGCGCCACACAAGTGACAATCAGATGACGCGGGCGATAATCTGTTTTAGCGGCACCGGCAACAGCCTCGCCGTGGCGCGGTTGCTCGCACGTCTGCTTGAAGACACCGAGCTGATCACACTCGAGCACGACACGCTCGCCGACATCATCAGCGGCCACAGACGTGTCGAGGCCGACAACATCATCTGGGTATGTCCCGTCTACTCATGGGGACTCCCGCCGGTGATGACCGACGTGATGCGCAACGCCGACATACGCCCCGGCACGGCACACGACCTGGTTGTCACCTGCGGTGACGACTGCGGTCAAGTGGCCCGTCAATGGCGCAGGCTGATGAAAGCCCGCGGATTTGACCCCGTCGGCGCCTACTCGGTGCAAATGCCCAACACCTACGTGCTGATGTCAGGCTTTGACGTCGACAAAGCCGAGGTGCGCGATGCAAAATTGGCAGCCTTCGCCGAGCGCACGGCCCGCGTAGCCGCGAGCATCAAAGAACGCGCGCAGTGTGACGACACCGTCAAAGGCTCGTTTGCATGGTTCAAAAGCCGCATAATCTACCCCTGGTTTATGCGCTATGCCATCTCGCCGGCGCCCTTTCACTGCGACCCCGCACGATGCACCGGCTGCGGCCAATGCGCCCGCAACTGTCCGCTCGACAACATCACCATGCACCCGACTGACGACGGTCAGCGACCCACATGGGGAGACAACTGCACGCAGTGTCTGCGATGCTATCACATCTGCCCCGTTCACGCTGTGCGCTACGGCAAAAAAGCGGACAAAAAGGGGCAATATTTATATTCAAAATTTAAACAGACAAATGATAATCCTCATAAGCAACGATGACGGCATACAGGCACCCGGACTGCACCGCCTCGTCGAGACTGTCGCCGATATGGGCGATGTATATGTTGTGGCACCCGACTCGGCCCGTTCGGGACAATCGTGTGCCATGACCGTCAACGCGCCTCTGCGCATCAATGAACACGAGAGCTATCGCGGAGCACGCATGTTCTCGACAAGCGGCACCCCGGTCGACTGCGTCAAGCTGGCGATTCACCATGTGCTGCCCGGCAAGCCCGACCTGATGCTGTCAGGCATCAATCACGGCTCCAACGCCGGCAATTCGGTCATCTATTCAGGCACGATGGGTGCAGCCTTTGAGGCATGTATGCAAGGAATACCCGCCATCGGCTATTCGCTGCTGCACCACTCTATCGAGGCCGACTTCACACACTGTCTGCCCTTTATCAACAACATCACGCGTCACATCATCGAGCATGGACTGCCCGACCTGACTTGCCTCAACGTCAACTTTCCGGCAAAGGTCAAGGTGGAGGGAGCACGTGTGTGCCGCGCCGCCCGCAGCCACTGGACCGAGGAATATCAGGACTACGTAGACCCGCATGGCAAACCTTTCTACTGGCTGACAGGACGTCTGCTCAACGAAGAACCCGATTCGACCGACACCGACCTCTATTGGCTCGACCGACACTATGCATCGATTGTGCCCGTGTCGCCCGACCGCGACGCCACAAACGTCATAGCTGACCTCGCAACACTACTCGATCAGTGAATCGCCGCTCGGTCATCCTCGACATCATCCGCGGCATAGCAGCACTGTTAGTGGTGCTGTTTCATTACACCTACGCCTACAATCACCACTCGGGCAGCGAAGGCATCTATGCCACCCGGTGGCAGTGGAGCGTGTGGTGGGGATATGCTGCCGTGGCGACCTTTTTCATGATGAGCGGGTATCTGGCCGGCGCAAGCCTCACCGGGCGCGAGCGCCCCAAGCCGGGACACTATCTGGTCAAGCGTGCGCGCCGGTTCTATCCGGCCTTTTGGATTTCGATGACCGTCAGCTCAGTGGTGCTGTTGATATGGTATAGCGAGGAAGCTCCGGGACTGCTCCAATATCTTGCCAACCTCACCATGATTTCGCGGCTGTTCGGCGTGCCGTTTGTCGACGGGGTCTATTGGTCGATGCAGTGCGAGCTGTTGTTCTGCCTGATATGTGCGGGGCTGCTCGCAGTCAGACGCACCGACACGGTGGTGAAGATATTGGCCGGATGGCTCATCGCCACGATTGCACTCTCATTCACCGACGGCATCAAGGCGCTCAAATTCATGCGCATCATCACCATCAGCGAGTATAGCCACGACTTTGTCGGCGGCATCATCCTCTACATGGCCTCAAAAAGCGTGGTCAAAAAGAGCACGGCAGCGTGGATGCTGATGCTCTGCCTCATCAACAGCATCATGTGGCATGGAGTCCTCACTCCCTCCACTTGCTTCTTTGTCGTCACCGCCGCGCTGATAGCCATGTTGGCGCGACTTGATGCTATCGTTCCTCGCGACAACCTCATCGTCAAGGCGATTGTGTGGGTTGCCGCCATCTCCTACCCGCTCTACCTCATCCACGAGATGGTAGGGTTTACAATCATACGCCACATGCAGGCAGCCGGCATCATCCACCCTTTGGCGGTGGTGATACCGATTGCCGCATCGATGGCAATAGCTCTAATCATAACCCGTATGGTCTCCTTGCTCCAAAGAAGACGCGGGTTAAAAAAGTAACCCGACATGACAAAAAATTCAACAGTTCTAACTCGCAAAGAACGCATCGCAGGCTTTGTGTGGCAACACATTTTACTTCTCATCTCACTATTCCTGATGACGCTCGGAGTCGCGCTCTGCGTTCGCTCAAACTTAGGCAGCAGCGTCATCTCATCATGTCCCTTGGCCTTCACCATCGCCGGCACCGACGGCCTGGTGCCGGTGCTGACTCTCGGCACATACACCAACATCCTCAACTGTCTGCTTGTCGGCGGACAGGTTATTGTCTTAGGACGCAAATTCCAGCCCGTACAGCTGCTGCAGCTTTTGATCGGTTTTGTGTTCGGTGCGCTGATCGACCTCAACATGCTGCTGACCCTCGCAATCCAACCGGCCACAATCGCGGCTCAATGCTTCTGGCAGTTTGCCGGCTGCACCATCATGGCGGTCGGCATCGCGCTTGAAGTCCGTTGCGGGTCCATCACCATGCCGGGAGAGGGACTGCCGCTTGCCATCGGACGTGTGACAGG
This sequence comes from uncultured Bacteroides sp., assembly GCA_964557035.1. GTDB lineage: Bacteria > Bacteroidota > Bacteroidia > Bacteroidales > Muribaculaceae > CAZKYR01. The sequence goes on from CAZKYR010000032.1 coordinate 10,477, forward strand.
AGCGCCGTTCGGCAAAGTCAAAATCTATGTCGACAGCATCCTCGTGGCCATGGCGGTGGTGTCATGTTATATATTTTTTGGCGAATGGCGCTGGAACATAGTGGGTGTCGGCACACTCTTCGCGATGATCTATGTAGGCGCGGCGGTGAGATTCATAGGTCGCTATCTTGGCTGGTTTGACCGCCTGTTGGCCTATCGCCCGGGGTTCAGACGCTACATTTATGGTCTGGCGCGCTATCTCACCCCGAAAAATTACTGAAAAGCTAAACAAAACAGCAACTTCTGACGTTATTTTATTGTTTTAATCCCGATTCTAACTATTTATTTATCTATTAACACCTATTTTATGAAAAAGTATTTAGCAGAGATGATCGGCACGTTCGTGTTGACACTCATGGGCTGCGGAAGCGCCATCTTTGCCGGCATCGGCTTAGGCACCACCGGTTATGGCGTCTCTACGCTCGGCGTTGCATTTGCCTTCGGTCTGTCTGTCATCGCCATGGCCTACACCATCGGCAACATCTCGGGTTGCCACATCAACCCGGCCATCACCTTGGGCGTATGGGCAAACGGCCGCATGAAAGGCGGCGAGGCTGCCGGCTACATGGTCTTTCAGGTCATCGGCGCGATCCTGGCGTCAGCAGTGCTCTACGTGCTTGTGCACACCGGCAACGAGGCCGGAATGAATGCCGTATTCAACAGCACCACCACAACAGGCGCCAACTCATTCCTCGAGGGCAACCTGTGGCCCGCCTTGATTGCCGAATTTGTCTTCACCTGCCTCTTTGTGCTCGTCGTGCTCGGCACCACCGATCCCAAGAAAGGCGCGGGCAACTTTGCCGGTCTGGCCATCGGTCTGGCTCTGGTATTGGTTCACATCGTCTGCATTCCCATCACCGGCACTTCTGTCAACCCCGCCCGCTCAATAGGCCCGGCAATCTTCGCCGCCATCGAGGGCAACAGCCTGCCACTGTCACAGCTCTGGTTGTTCATTGTAGCTCCACTCCTGGGCGCACTCGCCGCATCGAGCGTGTGGAACGTCATCGGCAGCAACAAGAAATAACCTGCTCACAGCATAGCGCGGCCTATTAGGCCATAAATACAATGCCGCCCGGGGTGTGACCTCAGGCGGCATTATTTATATTATATAAGGTGTCGGCAATCAGAGACCGCGGCCGTGACAGTTTTTATACTTTTTACCACTGCCGCAGGGACAAGGATCGTTGCGACCTATGCGGGGAGCAGCCTTGACAGGCTCGGGACGACGTTTGGCGGCTGCCGACGCGTTGAGACCGGCCTGACGCTGTGCGTTCTCGCCGGGGATGGCCTCATCTTTTTGAGTCTTATACTGCGAGTAATCGTTACGACGCTCGGGCATTGCGCGTTGCACCTCGGGTGCACGGCGTGCGGGAGCATCCCCGTTCTTCTCACTGTCGAGACGCGCGTCGGTGTTAGGCGCAGGCTGCACATATATCTGACCGCGCATCAATGCTGACATCGATTTTGTGTTGAGGGCATTGAGCATCTTCTCGAACAGATGGAACGACTCGACCTTGTAGATCACCAGCGGGTCTTTTTGCTCGTAAGACGCATTTTGAACCGACTGGCGCAGCTGGTCGAGCTCGCGGAGGTGCTCTTTCCAGAGCTCATCGATGGTGACGAGCAAAATAGCTTTGTGCCACTCCTTGACGATATTCTTGCAACCTGAGTCGTAGGCCTGCTGCAAATCGACGGTGAGGCGGAAGATGCGCTTGCCGTCTGTCATCGGCACGATGATGCGACCTGTCATCTGTCGCTCCTCGACACACTGCTTGATGACGGGAGTAGCGACCTCAATGATGCGCTGACTCTTGCGGTCGAGCGCCTCTTGGGCTGCTGCATGGAGCGCATCGATGCGTTCCTCGCGGCTGAGGTTGCGATACTCCTCGGCGGTGAAGGGGGGCTCGATGGTCAGCTCGCGCATCAGATCCATGCGCAAGTCGTCATACGAGTTGGGGCTGTCATTGTTGGTGACGATATTCTCGACGATGTCATAGAGCATATTGGCGATGTCGATGCCGACACGTTCGCCCAAGAGTGCATGATGACGACGGTTGTAGATGTAGGTGCGCTGTTTGTTCATCACGTCGTCATACTCGAGCAGACGCTT
>CAZKYR010000033.1:0-12243 GCA_964557035.1 uncultured Bacteroides sp.
GGTTGGGGCGCCAGATTTATCTCTGAGTGTGAGTGTACTGTGCTCAGTCTGACAGCTTTTGGCATAACTGCGTTTGAACGTCTGCCACATGCGTCTGGCGGCCGGTTTGCCCTCGACAGTGATGACATCGCAAGTTCTCACAGCGACGAGTGATGCCAATGTAAGCTCATAAAAAATGGTGTCGTTGAGCGAAGTGGGAGCTATAAATATCAGCGAGCCTGTGTCGATGAGAAGGCTGACCGAGTGACTGATGAGAGATGTGACATTGAGAGTCATGCCGTGGCGTGCCAAGGCACGTAAGGAGTCGGGAGATTGCAATTTTTCGGTGAAGAAAGGAGGATTGGATATGATGCAGTCATATTGTCCTGTAAATTGTATATAGTCGCCGGTGTGCATTTTTAGACGATCGGCCCACGGCGAGGCTGACATGTTGGCTCGTCCCTCGTCGGCCGCTACTGCATCAATCTCAATGCCCTCAATGAGAGCGTCGGGGCAACGCTGAGCCATCATCAGTGAGATGAGCCCGGTCGCAGCCCCGACGTCAAGGATATGTGTGGCGTTGTCAACATTTGCCCATGCGCCGAGGAGGACGCCGTCAGTGCTCACTTTCATTGCGCTCTGACGGTTGACAATTTCAAATTGTTTAAATCTGAAAGTGGTCTCTCGATCGCTGTTTCGCATGAGTGTTGTGATTGTCAGTTGCGCTCAAGGATGTATGTGCGGAAGGGGGCGGCAATGCCTGTCAGACGGCCTTTAGCGACCTTGAACTCTTTGCCATAAACGACATCCTTATATGTGCCGTTGGGGAGTCCGGTAGGAACGTCGACGTAAGATGCATCTTTAGAAATATTGGCTACAGCTGCGCCCTTTTTGCCACGGTTGACCACAAGGACTTTACCCTCGGCCGAAGTTTGGATGTCTTCTTTCTCACCGGCCATGGCCTGACGGAAATGGTTGACTGCTGCAACCTCGGGGTGGAAGAATTCGTCATTGCCTCGTGCGCCAAGGATGTTGTCACCCCAATAGTTGTCGCGGGTTGATCCGGCCGGACGGCTGAAGAACAAGGGTACACCGTTTTGGCGCGCTGTCAAGAACACATATCCGGCGCGAATCTGGTCGTCGGTCAGGTGTGCGCTCTCGTGATGATTGCAGTATGTGTCATGACTCTCTACCCATGTTGTCAGATACTCGGGAGCAGCATTGTGATACCACTCCTTGAGCTTATCGGCATCACCTCGTTGATTCTCAAGTGCTTCGCGGAGTACATAACCGTAGCTTGAAGCTGTTTGGCCAAAATAGTCGGCATACTCGGCCTCAGGTACGTTTTTATCCTGGAGGACTTCACCATATACAAACAGTTCATCGTAAGGTACGGCAAGTTTGACGCCCTTGACAGCTTTGCGGCCTGTGGCTACGTCCCAGAAATCGTTCTCTTTTACACCTGACGCTGTGTCAACGGGGTCTGAGTGTACACCGATATGCTTGGCAGTGTCATAACGAAAACCTTTGACACCCATCCCAAGGAGATCGTTGACAAACTCCATGTAATATTTTTGGAAATCTGGATTCTCGGTGTTAACATCGGGCAGTGCGCCTGACCCCATGAGGGTACATTGCAAACGGTCGTTGTAGTCTTTGATTGGCGTTAGGCCCTGAGAGTGATAGAGTTTGTCGCGACCGCCCACGGCCTTGACAAAATCGTCTGAGACTGCGTCAACATCAAAGGCAGTGTGATTGGGTAGCACGTCGACAATGACATGTACATCATATTTTGCTGCCGAATCCATCATCTGCTTCATTTGTTCGCGTGTGCCGACAATTTGGTTGCCGATTTTCCATGCCGTAGGTTGGTAATAATAGTACCAGTTGCCCTCGCCATTTTTCTCGTCAAACAGTTTTTTTGACCCTCCTTCAGGATTGAAACACTCTTGGACGGGCGATGTCTGAATCATGGTGAAACCGGCATCAGCGATTTTTTTCATATTCTCCGCGATGGCATCAAAATTCCAGCTCCAGACATGGAGGATGCTCTCGGTATTGGTGTAGTCGGGATTGTGTGTCACCCGGTCTTTTGCTTGTGCTGCGCCAAAAATGGTCAGCATGGCGAGAGTGACTGTCAATGATTTTTTCATGTAAGCAGATTTATAATTTGATAATTTGTTAAATGTCGGACAGAGGTATAAATGATACGACAAATTTAGCGATAATTTTTTAAACGGTGCGCTATTTTTTGTACTTTTGTAGTGTGATTGCTTTATAATTTTCACATTGATTGCAAGTCGTCTGACTAATTTATGATAAAAGTATTTCAAAAGAATGCGACCTCGGTTGTCTTATTGATAGCAACTGTAATTTACTATCTGTTCATCAGTTATGTTCCCTTTTGCTATGACGACTGGAACTTTCGTGAGATGTATATGCGAGTGTCAGACGGCGGGTTTGTGTTCTCGGGTGACAATTTTGCCGACTATGTGACACTTGTTCGCTATGAAAATGACGGACGTTTGAGCAATATCGTCGACATCCTCGTGCAATTTGCACCGCGATGGATATATGATATTATTTTTGCATGTTGTGTTGCACTCTGGCTCAAGCTCTCGTCTAAGCTGACTGTCACTCACAAAAATCTCGCAGCGATGACCGTGTCAGTTATCTGGGCTATGTATGTTATATTTTTGCCATGGCGCGACGGCATCATGTCGTGTGTCGATTTCTCGCTCAATTATGTTGTTGCTTCGGCATTGTCACTGGTGTTTGTATGGTTATGGCGCTTGGATAATCGGTCGGTGGGCATAATAGTGGTGTCTGGAGTGACCGCGTTGATTGTCGGATGTTGGCACGAGGGGTTCTCGGTGTCACTCGCCGGAGGATTGGCAGTTTATTGTTTCTTCCATCGTCGCAGTCTTTTTTTGTCCCATCGCATCATCATGTGTCTGATGCTGGCGGTAGGCATCGTCATTGCGCTTACATCTGAGGGACTGCGTAGAAGAATGGAGGGTGACAGTCTGATTGTCGTCAACATGTCGTATGTGTTGCGCGACATGATGCCTGTATTGTTGTCTGTTGCACTCTTGGCGCTTATGATGTGTAAGAATTCATGGCGACAATTGTTGAGGCAACTTGGCAGAGATACACTGTTCTTGTTTTGGTTGGGAGGGATGCTTTCCGGGACGATTATAGCGCTCCATTCGGGACACACTCCACGTGTGGCGTGGTGTGCCGACATGTTTGCCGTCCTGGTGCTTGGCAGCGTTATAGGGTCATTGAAATTACAAGACCGAGTCGCCAATTGCATTACTGTCATTACGACCGGCGCATTGATTGCATTTTATTGCGGTGTGATCGGTTGGCAGATGCGCACACAACGCGATTACGAATCAGTCATGACAAAATTTGAGCAATCAATTGATGGAGTGATCGAATATGATTATTCGGCTTATACACCGATATATACCTTACATCATCCGTCACGTTTCCAATTGGTTGACACTGTTTGCGCACCTTATTTGCGCGGTATTGATGAGCATGGACGCACACTCCGCTATGCAAATAATTAAATAAATTGCGTTTGTTCATAGAGTCAATTGCCAAAATATTAGTACCTTTGTAGCACAATTGTTTGTCCTGACAGGTAATAATTACTAAGATAAAAGATTTTTATGTCATCACTAAGGTTTAAAATGGTTGAACAGGCATTTGACCGCAAGGCAATCCCTGTCAAAATTCCTATTGAGCGCCCCGAACAGTATTATGCAAAATATGTGTTCAATCGGCCGACAATGTTCAAATATCTGCCGCTCAAGACCTACAAAGCATTAGTAAACGCTATCGACAACAAAGAACCCTTGTCGCGCGAATTGGCTGACAGCGTGGCAGAAGGCATGAAGCGTTGGGCTATCGACAACGGTGCGCGCCATTACACTCACTGGTTCCATCCTTTGACTGACGGAACGGCTGAGAAACATGATGCTTTTATAGACCATGATGGCAAAGGTGGCGTTGTTGAGGAGTTCACCGGCAAATTGCTCGTTCAGCAAGAACCCGATGCATCGTCTTTCCCTAATGGTGGCATACGCAATACATTTGAGGCGCGTGGTTATTCTGCATGGGACATCTCATCGCCCGCGTTCATCATAGATAACACCTTGTGTATTCCGACAATTTTCATTTCTTATACCGGAGAATCGCTCGATTATAAGACGCCGCTTCTGCGTGCACTCAATGCGGTTGACAAAGCGGCCACCGACGTAGCACGTATGTTTGATCCCGAAGTCAAGCATGTTAATTCATATCTAGGTTGGGAGCAGGAGTATTTTCTTGTAGACGAGTCGTTATTCTCAGCGCGTCCTGACCTGGTGTTGACCGGTCGTACGCTGATGGGGCATGAGAGTGCCAAGAATCAGCAACTCGAGGACCACTATTTTGGCGCTATTCCTTCGCGTGTGGAGGCTTTTATGCTCGACCTTGAGATTGAGTGTCACAAGCTGGGCATTCCGGCCAAGACACGTCACAATGAGGTTGCTCCCAATCAATTTGAGCTTGCGCCTATATTTGAGGAGACCAATCTTGCCAATGACCACAACCTGCTGTTGATGTCGTTGATGGCAGAGGTGGGACGACGTCACAACTTCCGCGTGTTATTGCATGAGAAGCCGTTTGCGGGCGTAAATGGCTCGGGAAAACATAACAACTGGAGTCTTGGAACCGACACCGGCACGATGTTGTTTTCGCCCGGTAAGAATCCCAAACAAAACTTGCAATTTATAACATTTATTGCTAACGTGATGGCAGCCGTGCACAAATACAACGGCCTGCTTAAAGCATCAATCTCAACTGCCACTAACGCTCACCGTCTGGGTGCCAATGAAGCGCCTCCGGCAATCATTTCGATTTTCTTGGGCAAGCAGCTTTCAAATATCTTTGATGAGTTGGAGAACAATCAGAACGATGCATTCTTAGATCTCACAGGCAAGGAAGGTTTGACGTTAGGTGTCAACCAGATACCTGAGATTATGCTTGATAACACCGACCGCAACCGCACATCACCGTTTGCTTTCACCGGCAATCGTTTTGAGTTTAGAGCGGTTGGCTCAAGCGCCAATTGCGCATCAGCGATGATTGCCCTCAACGCAGCCGTAGCTGACCAACTGACGCTTTTTAAACAACAGGTTGACGAGGCTGTCGCGTCAGGTATGACACTGCGTGATGCCATCATCGACTGTATCCGCAAGACGCTAAAGGAGAGCAACGCCATACACTTTGACGGCAATGGATACAGTGAGGAATGGAAAGCCGAGGCTGCCCGCCGTGGCCTCGACTGTGAAACATCCGTGCCCAAAATCATAGATGCATATTTGCGCCCCGAATCAGTCGAGATGTTTGAACGGGTAGGGGTGTTCAGCCGACTTGAGCTCGAAGCTCGAAATGAGGTGAAATGGGAGATGTACACCAAGAAAGTGCAAATCGAGTCGCGTGTGCTCGGTGACCTGGCGATCAACCATATCATACCTGTTGCAACGCGCTATCAGACAATCCTTGTCGACAATTTGGTAAAACTCAAAAATCTTTTCCCCGAAGCAAAAGCAACCCAATTGTCTTCACAAGACCTGTCCACCATTGAGACAATCTCTTTGCACACTTCGGCTATTAAAGACAATGTCGAGCGCATGACAGAGGCGCGCAAGAATGCGAACGCGATCAAGTCTGAGCGCGAGAAAGCAATCGCATATCACGACAACGTCATTCCCTGTATGGAAACCATCCGCTATCATATCGACAAACTCGAACTGATGGTTGACAACGAGATGTGGCCAATCCCCAAATATCGCGAACTCTTGTTCATCCGCTAATGTGTAAAACACGCTCTTAGTAAAACTACATAAAAAAGTCGAATCGGCAGCCTCTCTCGGTTGCCGATTCTTATTCAGCGTATACAAAAAGATCGCTCCCGGCGTTGTGGTGAACGTCAGGAGCGTCTTTAAATTAATGGATTTCCTAATATCAGCGGTGCAGGATCATGGCGGAACGGGGCTCGACTATGAGTTTGCCGCCGCGAGTTGTGCCTAATCCGTCAACGTCTATCTGTCCGTCGCGGGCAACGATTGTCCAATTGCCTTTGGGAATGGTAACATCAGCAGCAGAGTTCGCACCGTTGAAGATGACTTTAATCTCTTTCCAGCTGTCACCGCCCGCATTGTCTTTGAGCGAGTAAGAGATGAGGTTGTCACCTTTTACCTTGTCAAATACAAGATGTTTGGCAATCTCTTCAGCAGTGGTAAGGCGGAATGCCGGGTGCTCTTTGCGGAGGCGTATCAGTTGCTGATAGTATTTAAACTGGTCGGCATACTCATGTTTTTGATTCCAGTCAATGGCGTTGATTGAGTCGGGTGACTTATAAGAGTTGTGCACACCTTTTTTGTCGCGGAACACTTCCTCTCCGGCAAACATGAAGGGCGTGCCCTGAGAAGTGAAGACTATTGTCTGTGCGAGCTTGGCCGCACGAAGACGATCCTCGACCGTCGAGCCGGGCATACTCTTTGCGAGCTTGTCGGTGAGAGTGAGGTCGTCGTGACAAGAGACATAATTTATAATCATCTCGGGCGAGTCGGCATAGGCAAATTTTGAATTGTTGCCTTTGCTATAGTCTACCTGCGGATGATTGGTGGCTGCGACAATGCCGATCTTGACTGTCTCTTCATTGCCCGGTTTGCCGGTGGCAAATCCACGATCCTCAGCGTTGCTGTAGTGTCCCTTGACTGCGTCGCGAATGTCATCTGAGAAAACGGCAACACCTTGCATTTTTGAAACATTCTCTTTGAGCGCACGGCGTTCGACAGGCAGCGGCGAATCACCGGCTGTCCAACCTTCGCCATACACAAAAATCGACGGGTTGATTTTTTTTAGCTCAGCTGCGACACGGTTCATTGTCTCTGTGTCATGTATCGCCATCAGGTCAAAGCGAAAACCATCGATGTGATACTCGTCGGCCCAATATTTGACTGAGTTGACGATGAAGTCAGACATCTGTTTGCGGTCAGAGGCTGTCTCGTTGCCGCATCCTGATGCATCGCTGTATGACCCGTCTTCGCGGTGACGGTAGTAGTAACCCGGTTCTGTGAGTGAGAAGTTTGAGTCGTCATTCTGGGCCGTGTGGTTGTAAACGACATCCATCACCACGCCGATGCCTGCGTCATGGAGTGCCTTGACCATCTCCTTAAATTCGCGCACACGTGTGGCAGGATCGTCAGGATTTGTGGAATATGAGCCCTCGGGAGCATTGTAGTTCAGCGGGTCATATCCCCAATTATAACCGTTTGAAGGCAATTGTGTCTCGTCAACCGAATTATAGTCGTAAGAGGGGAGAATATGCACGTGTGTTACGCCAAGTTCTTTGAGGTGGTCGATGCCTGTTTTGTCGCCGAGAGGCGTGACTGTGCCCTCCTCGGTCAGTGCGAGGAATTTGCCTTTGTTGACGATGCCCGAGTTCGGGTGCATAGACATGTCGCGGTGATGCATCTCGTAGATAACAGCATCGGTGATATGGTCGATGGCAGGACCTCGGTCGTCTGACCAGCCTTCAGGGTCAGTTGCGTCAAAGTCTATGATGGCGGCACGTTGGCCATTGACACCGACAGCCTTAGCCCATACACCCGGGGTCTCGGCGAGCCACTTGCCATCATGTTTTACCTGGAAAGTGTAGAACTTGCCGTATAATTTGCCGGGGAGCACGGCTGTCCATGTGCCGTTTGACATGTCATAGGTCATGTCGACAGTCTGCTCAGCTTGGCTGTTACGCCCGGTAGGGTAGATGTTGAGACGCACAGCTTGAGCGGTGGGAGCCCACAGCTTGAAGCGAGTGTCGTTTTCACTGACAGACAGCTCAAGATCATCGCCCGAATAAGTCGGGTACGAATCGTAGTTTGCGTCTGACGAAGACGCATGCATTGACCACGCCGACGTCATCGATGTGAGCAGCGTGGCACTTAAAAAGGTCATTAGTTTGAGATTCATGAATATTTTGAGTAAGTATTTTTTTGTTCATTCATGGTGGTAGGGTTCACCTCTGAGTATTGTCATGGCGCGGTAGAACTGCTCAACGATAAACAGTCTCACCATTTCGTGGGTCAATGTGAACCGCGAGAGAGACATTTTATAATCTGCGCGGTCATAAACCTGTTGCGCAAATCCGTATGGGCCACCGATGACAAATACCAGATTGTGGGGCAGTGTCGACATCTTGCGATCAAGCCACGAAGCAAACTCTATTGATCTCATCTCGACTCCATGTTCGTCAAGGAGCGTGACAAAATCGCTTTTGTCGATTGCATCTAACAATAAACGGCCTTCATGCTCTTTTTGTTGTGCTTGTGAAAGCCTCCGGGCATTTTTTACATCTTGCAAAATCCTCATCTCAAATGGAACGTAGTGTGTCAGCCGCTTTGCGTAGCGGTTGATGGCCTCGGCCATCAGTGTGTCGGCGGTCTTGCCGATTGCCAACAAAATCAATTTCATCCTTTGCGATTTTGACGATGTTTTATTAATTTTGCACAAAATTACAACTTAAAAATGATAAAATGAAAAGTCGTGATGAATTAATTGACGATTTGCTGACACTTGCTTTTGCTGAGGATGTCGGCGACGGAGACCATACCACACTTTCAACAATACCTGCCGATGCAATGGGGCGACAGCAGCTCATTATCAAAGAAGAGGGTATCCTTGCAGGTGTCGATATTGCCGCACGAGTGTTTGCCAAATTTGACCCCGCGCTCAAGATGACCACATTCATCAAGGATGGCGCACATGTCAAACCCGGTGATATTGCTTTTGTTGTCGACGGACCGGTACGCTCTTTGCTGCAAACCGAGCGTGTGATGCTCAATATCATGCAACGTATGAGTGGCATCGCCACAACGACCGCCCGCTATCAAGCTCGTCTTGAAGGTCTCAAGGCAAAGGTCCTTGACACCCGCAAGACCACGCCCGGCATGCGCCTGCTCGAGAAAGAGGCAGTTGCGATCGGCGGCGGACACAATCACCGCATCGGTTTGTTTGACATGATTCTTATCAAAGATAACCATGTCGATTTTGCAGGCGGTATTCAGCAAGCAGTCAAGGCCGCTAAAGAATATTGTGCTAAAAATGGCAAAGATCTGAAGATCGAGGTCGAGGTGCGCAATGAGGACGAAATCCGTCAGGCTCTCGCTGCCGGTGTCGACCGCATCATGCTCGACAATTTCACCCCCGAGCGTACAGCTGAGGCAGTTGCTATCATCGATGGTCAGACCGAGATTGAGTCATCTGGCGGTATCACCATAGACACCCTCAGAGCTTATGGCGAAGCAGGTGTCGATTTTATATCGGTCGGTGCATTGACTCATTCGGTCAAGGGTCTCGACATGAGCTTCAAAGCTTGCTGATTTGCAACATATCATCTACGTCAAAGTCCACGAATCCGTCAATCACGGCGTGGGCTTTGTCTTTTAACGTATCGCGTGGATTTGTGGTAGCAAGGGCAACCACAGTCGCACCCGCACGGTGTCCTGCCTCAAGACCCAGGTAAGAATCTTCAAAAACATAGCAATCTTTGGGGTCACATCCAATTGTCTTTGCTGCAAGAATATAACCTTCGGGGTCAGGTTTCGAGCGAGTCACACGGCTGCCGTCAATAATGGTGTCAAAATGTGATGCAAAATCGGGGTGTTGTTCATACAAAAAACGCATCTTGACATCGTCAGAACTCGTTACGACAGCAGTTTTGATGCCTCGTGCACGCAAATTATCCACAAACTCATATATTCCGTCGAATAGCGGATATTGCACCTTGTTCTCAAAATCGTGTATCATCTCTATGACACCGCTCCGCACAGGCTCGTCAGCGAAATATGTGTCAAGTATATCTTTTAGCGTGGTGCCTTTGATGTCGTAAGCAAAAGTTGGTGAGGGTAGGGCGAATTTTTTGCCGACGCTTGCCCAAAACTGAGTGTAGATGCTCTCAGAGTCGATCAGCACTCCGTCGAGATCAAAAAGTGCGCCAATGGTAGTGTTCGGTTTCATTTATTTGTATTACTATTGTCGTCAACGGCTTTGATCGGTTCCATGTGGATGTTGATGAACGAGTCGTTACCAAATTTGGATTTGATCGCGTTTTCGGCGGCTGTCGCTTTTGCATGGGCTTCGGTTAAGGGAATGTTGCCATCCATGCGTGCATGCAATTCGATCGCAACACGGTTGCCGATGTGTCTTGTGCGCAAATTGTGCACATCCAAAATGCCGTCTACTGACGTGACCAGCTTGATTATCTCTTCCTCAGCGCTCTCAGACAGGGAAGCCTCAAGCAATTCGGCCACAGCCGGCTTAAGGATGTCATAACCGCTTTTAATAATAAACAGACTGACTAAGATTGCCGCTACAGGGTCTAAAATTCGGCCTCGTTCGCCCAAATACATTGCACCGAGTATGCCTGCCAATGTGCCCAACGACGAGATCGCATCGCTGCGATGATGACTTGCATTGGCGATGACTACGCTTGAGTGTACTTTGCGGCCGATTTTGACGGTGTAGCGATAGAGCCACTCTTTTGACACGATTGAGATGACTGCGATAATAGGGGCAAGCATATCAGGACGTGGTGGCAGATCGCCTTTAAAATAGCGTATTACTGCCTCTATTCCGTTAATCATCAATCCGGTGCCTGCTAAAATGAGCAATATGCCTATAATTGTGGTGGCTAAGGTCTCAAACTTACCGTGACCATAGGCGTGACCTTTGTCGCGTGGTTTGCCTGAGATTTTAATGAAAACGATAACAACAATGTCAGAGATGAAATCGCTCAGCGAATGTACGGCATCGGCAACCAAAGCCGAGCTGCGTCCCAAAATGCCCGCAACAAACTTGAGTACTATCAAAATTGCATTGACAGCGGTGCCTTTGAGAGTAACCGAATATATTTCTTTTTCGCGTGTATTCACTTTTTTCTATATGAGTTACAAAATTAGTGACAACTTTTGTCAATAGCAACTGATTGTTACGAAATCAACTGATTTTATGTTGACTATCCCTTTTGCCATCGCTGGTTATGCAATTCGGCCATGCGTTGCTCCGAGGGGTTTTGACCGGGGTGCCAGTAGCGTACGTCGCGAATGGCATCGGGCTGATACTGTTGCTTGACAAAATTTCCCGGATAGTCGTGAGCATATTTATAATCAGCACCATAGCCCATCTCTTTCATAAGCGATGTGGGCGCATTGCGAATGTGCAGAGGCACGGGTAGGTCTCCGCTTTGTCGCACCTGTGCCATGGCAGCATCTATAGCTTTGTATGCCGAGTTGCTTTTAGCCGAGTTTGCAAGGTAAATAACACATTCGGCCAGCGGGATGCGTGCCTCAGGCATCCCGATTTTGTGCACGACATCAAATGTGGCATTTGCCAAAAGCAGCGCGTTAGGGTTTGCCAGACCGATGTCTTCGGCAGCTAAAATGACAAGACGGCGGGCAATAAATTCGAGGTCTTCGCCACCCGAGAGCATTCTTGCAAGCCAATAGACTGCTGCATCAGGGTCGCTGCCTCTGATACTTTTGATGAACGCCGAGATGATATCATAGTGCATCTCACCCTGTTTGTCGTAGGCCATCGGGTTTTCTTGAAGACGTTCGGTGACAATAGCATCGTTGATGATGAGAGGTTGGCCATGTGCTGTTGATTGCTCGAGCAAGTCGAGGATATTGAGCAGCTTGCGTGCATCGCCTCCGGCAAATCTAAACAATGCGGTGGTCTCTTCAACCTGTACATTGCGTTTAGACAATATTTCATCGCGTTCGAGGGCGTGATTCAACAGCGCTGTCAATTCGGGTCCCTCGAGAGATTTGAGCGTATATACCCGTGCGCGAGATAACAGAGGGCGTATCACCTCAAAAGATGGATTCTCGGTTGTTGCGCCGATGAGTGTAACGGTGCCATTCTCGACAGCACCGAGCAGGCTGTCCTGCTGAGATTTGCTGAATCTGTGAATCTCATCTATAAATAGTATGGGGCGCCCTTTTGAGAACATGCTTGTCGCCTCGGCCTTGCACTTGTCGAGCACTTCACGCACCTCTTTCACTCCTGAGTTGACGGCGCTCAGGGTATAAAATGAAACACCGGCAGATTTGGCGATGATGCGTGCAAGAGTAGTCTTGCCGACGCCCGGAGGCCCCCACAAAATAAAAGATGAGATGTTGCCGGTGTCAATCATGCGTCGCAAAA
>CAZKYR010000034.1:0-12218 GCA_964557035.1 uncultured Bacteroides sp.
GTCGAGTTTCTCATTGGCTTGTCTCAGTTCGTCAGCTGAGAGGTAGACCGAGTGCGGGTCGAGATTTTGCAGCAGTGTCGGCAGGGTTGATTCGATTAGCGAATCTATGTCGACGTCATCGACATAGTTTGTCTTGATCAACTCGAGGATAGCAGAGAATTTCTTCTCCATATCAGATCGGCCGCCATAACTGCCGATCAGTTTGTCGGTGAGCATGCCTCCGACAAATGCGACAGCAACGATCAGAGGCAACCAGAGGAGCGGATTTTTTAATTTTTTCATCAATTCAATTAAGGACGTCGCTTATATGAACACATTCTATGCCCGCACGTTTGAGCAAGTCGATTCCGTCGCTGATGCGATACATCTCATTAAAAACCACACGGCGTATGCCGGACTGTATGATCAGCTTGGCACATTCGAGACAGGGCGACGCCGTGACATACAGCGTCGCTCCGTCTGACGAGTTGTTGCTGCGTGCCACTTTGGTGATGGCGTTCGCCTCAGCGTGCAGCACATAAGGTTTTGTAAGTCCGGTCACTTCATCCTCACAAACATTTTCAAAGCCCGACGGTGTGCCGTTGAAACCGTCAGAAATTATCATTTGGTTGCGCACGATGATGGCACCCACTTTGCGTCGGTCGCAATATGAGTTTTCGGCCCAAATGCGAGCCATTCGCAGGTAGCGTTTGTCTAACAGTTCTTGTTTGGATGTCGGGTTCATCAGTGTTTGTTTGAATGTGGATTAACCGAAGTGTTCGAGGATATATTTCTCCGCATCGAGAGCAGCCCGGCATCCCATGCCTGCGGCTGAGATTGCCTGACGATAGCGCGAATCGGCAACGTCGCCCGCTGCGAACACACCCGGCACATTTGTCTGCATGTTCTCATGCAATACGATGTAGCCAGCCTCGTCAAGGTCGATTATGCCTTTGAACGGGTCGGTGTTGGGCTTGTGACCGATGGCAAGGAAAAATCCGTCGATGGCTATGTCATAGACACGCTCCATGTCAGTGCCTTTGTGTTCTACCACTGTCGCACCCTCGACAACATCTTCGCCAAAAAGAGCTACGGTGTTGGTGTTGAACAGCACCTCAATGTTCTCTTTCTCGAGCACGCGGCGCTGCATCACTTTTGATGCGCGTAAAAATGATTTACGTACAATAAGATACACTTTTTGTGCAAGCCCTGAGAGATAGAGGGCCTCTTCACATGCGGTGTCTCCACCGCCGACAACGGCTACCGTACGTTTGCGATAGAAGAAACCGTCACATGTCGCACATGCCGACACACCCAGGCCGCGATATTTCTCTTCGTCTTCAAGTCCGAGATATTTTGCCGAGGCGCCGGTGGCTATGATGATGGTGTGCGCCTCGAGTGTGTAATCAGCATCAACGGTCACGCGGAGCGGACGGGTGCTGAAGTCGACTGAGGTGACGATGCCCGGACGGATGTCTGCACCAAAACGCAATGCTTGTTTGCGCAGGTCTTCCATCAGTGCCGGACCCGAGATGCCGTCGGGGTAGCCGGGGAAATTCTCCACTTCGGTAGTGGTGGTCAGTTGGCCGCCCGGTTGCAGACCTTCGAGGATGACAGGGTTGAGGTTGGCGCGCGAAGCATAGATGCCGGCGGTGTATCCGGCAGGGCCCGCACCAATAATCAGACAGTTGATAGGAGCTGTATTCATGGTTAGAATTGTATTGTAAATTAATAATTTATCGATATTTTTTGAATTGTTTGTTTAATTTATCGCATATCAACGACCTCGGCGCCCGGTGCATCAGACTTCTTGAACTTGAATGTCGAGGCAGCCAATTTTTTCCCTTCGGCGATTGATGTGACTGTGAGTGAAAGAGGAGAGGATTGACGTGGAGTGACATCAATCGATGTTGGGTATAATGTCGAGCTGTTGAGCGTCAGTGTCATTGTTGTGAAGGGCACAGATGTTGATTTGGGTGTGCACTTGATTTTATGGGTTGATGTAGCACTTTTTATGGTCGTGAATGAGCATCCCGATGAGATGTTGTTGAGAACAGACACCGGGTTAATCTCAGCCAGTTCGGCCGGAGTGGGGGTGCTTATATAAACCTCGTCGGTAGATGCGAAATAGCTCCACAGCGTCGTGCCGTCATACCAATATCTCATGCCTCCGACTTGCATTTTAAAACAGTCATCGGCAAGTATCAATGTGCCGTCGCCCGATATATCCGATCCGCTGAATGTGAATTGCACGGTCAACGACGGAGCGTCGCTGATTTTATTGCGGGCTTTTGTAATCAACTGAGCCGGAGTGTCAGCGTTCACCGTCTCGGTCATGAATAAAATCAATAACAGCGACAACAATCGCATAAGTGGTGTGTAATTATTTTGTTTCATACTGATCTTGCATTTAAATTTCAAGGCATAGAGATTAAATCCCAAGGGTAGAGAGTATTTGTTCAAGAGTAGCCGGGTCAACAAGGACGGCGCGAGGTTTTGACCCTGATGCGGGACCGATGATGCCGCGTGCCTCGAGTTGGTCGGTTATTTTGCCGGCACGGTTGTAGCCTATCGAATAGCGGCGCTGGATAGTGGATGTCGACGCTGTGCCGGTTGATACAAAATAGCGTGCCACGTCAGGGAAAAGCGGGTCAAGAGCTCCGTTGTCAAATGATGAAGAGCTCCCGGGGTCACCATCACCCATCATTGGCTCAGGGAGATAATAGGGGTGTTCAAAGCCGGCTTGTGAGTTGATGTGCCTACATATCTCCATCACTTCGTCGGTTTCTATGAGGGCGCATTGCACGCGGTCGAGCGTACCGTTGTTTGAGATCAGCATGTCGCCACGGCCAATGAGTTGGTTTGCGCCCATGCGGTCAAGAATTGTTTTAGAGTCGATGGCTTGTGAGACTCTGAATGCGATACGCGCCGGGAAGTTGGCTTTGATGATGCCGGTGATGACGTTGGCCGACGGGCGCTGAGTGGCAATGATGACGTGCATGCCGACGGCACGCGCTTTTTGAGCGATGCGGGCGATTGGCATTTCGATCTTTTTGCCCGACATCATGAACAGGTCGGCAAACTCGTCGATGATAATGACGATGTAGGGTAGGTAGCGATGACCTTTCTCGGGGTTCAGACGGCGCTCGACAAATTTTTCGTTATACTCAGAGAGCTGGCGCACACCGGCATCTTTGAGAAGTGCATAGCGGTTATCCATCTCGACGCACAGTGAATTTAGTGTGCGCTCCACTTTGTCAAAGTTGGTGATGACGGCTTCCTCATCGTCAGGGAGTTGTGCCAAATAATGCTTCTGGAGCATATTGTAAAGGCTGAATTCCACCGATTTGGGGTCTATGAGCACGAATTTGAGGCGCGAGGGATGCATCTTGTATAGCAAAGATGCAATCATGGTGTTCAAACCTACCGACTTACCTTGTCCGGTTGCACCGGCAACCAAAAGGTGTGGCATTTTTGCGAGATCGGCGATGAAAACCTCATTAGAGATGGTAGCACCCAAAGCTATGGGGAGTGCATACTTGGTGTCGCGGAAGGCAGGAGAGCCGAGGACAGTGCGGATAGACACCACGCGAGCTTTCTTGTTTGGGACCTCGATGCCAATGGTGCCTTTGCCGGGTATAGGCGCGATGATACGGATGCCAAGCGCTGAGAGCGAGAGCGCGATGTCATCCTCGAGTCGCTTGATTTTTGCGATGCGCACGCCCTCAGACGGCACAATCTCGAACAGTGTCACTGTCGGGCCGACGGTTGCTCGTATGCGTTGAATGGGTATTCCATAGTCGGCAAGCGTTTTTGTGATACGAGCCTTGTTTTCTTCCTGTTCTTCATAGTTGACATTGTCACTGAGGTCTTTAGGCTCAGCCAACAGGTCGAGAGAGGGGAAGACATAATGCGAGAGGTCGGCCGTCGGGTCATACTGGTCTTGATCGGCCACAACGGTGTCATCACCGGTCTGTTCGATCACGTTGGTAGTGACCTCAAAAGTGTCATCAACCGCGACAACCGATTGCTGTTGTTCGGTCTTGTACATGTCGCCCGCGGTCGTATCGGTGAGTGATTCGGCCGGTTGCCGTGTGTCAGATTCAAATTCGACAAGGACGGGTGTCTCGGCGATGTCCAAGGGGCGATTTCCGGGCGTGTCGCTGTGCGACGGGGCAGTGTCGTTCTTGCCCATGACATTTTTGTCAAGGTTCTCGTCTACCTGTCGTTGACGTTCTAACTCAGCCTGACGACGAGCCTCCTGCATGGCGCGCCGGCGTCGTTTGAGCTCGTTATATTTTTTTATCAACAGTCTGAGCTCGTTGATGTAGATAAAGACAACGATGGCGACAAGCAGTATGTTGATCAAGATGTCGCCGATGACACCGACATGTTCGATAAGCCATTGATTGACATACCGGCCGTGGTAGCCTCCGACCGGGAACGGGAATTCGGCCGGATAGGTGATTAAGCCTGCGACTAATGACAGCGTGATGGTGTCGATGAGGGTTTTAAACGTGAGCGACCAAAAATTTGTGCGACGCAACCCCAAGCATCCGAGGCCGAGAAGAATGAGATAGGCAATGATGATGATGGCACCGATGCCAAACCCCTCGACAAAAATGGCATGTGAGACTGATGCCCCCACCGGTCCGGCGACGTTTGCGACGGGCGCTTCCCCGGTAGCGGCGTTGTGCGTCATCTCGGCTATGGTGCCGTTGACAACTTTTGCCTGGTCGCTAATGCCGTTGCGGATAAATGAAAAACCGGCTATGATGACATAGAGAGCAAAAAGAATCAGGGCTATGCCAAGCACTCCGCGAACTCGTTTGTCAGACAATTTGCCGACCAAGCCGCTGCGATTTTTTTTCGAGCGCACGATGGCACTGCGCTTTGGCGCGGTCTTGACAGATTTTTCGCGAACCGTTTTTTGACTCGACTGCGCCTCGCGCGGTCGACTCGATTGTGAGGCACGAGGTGAGACATCGTTGAGCGACGGACGCTGAATGTCATCAAACTGTTTTTCGCGCTCGTTGTCAAAGTTATCTGGAGTATAGGGATATTCGTTCATTATCAGTGAGATAGATGCGACATAACGGAGTGTCGCTAATTCTATGCAAAGTTACGAAAATTTATGATAACTTCACAGCCACTTTTTTCATTATTTTTGTGGCTTTACGAAAAAATGTATGACAAGTTTAAAAAAACATCTGCCTGTATGTAGCGCGCTAACAATTTTGGCATATCGTTTGTTGTTAGGTTGTAGGATTGATAAAAATATATTATCTTTGCAAGATATTTATAAAAAAATTAACACCAGATAATCAAATGAGCAAAAACTCTATTACTCAATTAATTATAGAGGGAATCCAAGAACGAAAAGGTAAGAAAATTGCAGTCGTAGACCTGTCGGGTATCGACAGCTGTATAGCGCAGCAATTTATAATCTGCCAAGGTCAATCGACAATGCAAGTGACAGCTATTGCTGACAGCATACGCGAATATTTACTTGAAAAAGGGGGTATAAAACCTTTTAACTATGACGGGTATCGCAACGCACAGTGGATTGTGATTGATTACGGCGAAGTGATGGTGCATGTATTCATTCCCGAAGCTCGCGACCTCTACAATCTCGAAGAACTGTATAGCGATGTGCCGATCAAAGAGATCCCCGACCTCGATTGACAACTATTGACAATCTCCACTCATTCACACTAATCAGATGCAAAATCAGCCCAAAAAACCGGTTATCAAATTCAGCTTCTACTGGATGTATGCCCTTGTACTTGCATTTTTGTTTGCAATGTATTTTTATGATAAGGATAGCGTCGAGAAAGAGGTTAGTTATCAAGAATTTGTAAATATCATCAAGCCCGACACCGTGCCTAACCGGCCTGTCGGTGTCAAAAAGATTGTCATCATAAAAAATCATGGTGAAGCAAAGGCATATCTTGCTGATTCTTTGGCTCAAAAAATATTTGCTCATGACCGGATAACGTCAAAGAGCGATGCTGTGGTGAAAACTTCATTGCCCTCAAACGAGACTTTCCAGCGCAAGCTCGAGGAGTGGGAGTCAGACCCGGCCGCCGAGAAAAATTTTAGCAAGGTCGAAGTTTTTTGGGAAGATGGCGGCATGAGCCTGGCTAACATCCTGTGGGCCTTTGGACCGATAGTGCTTCTGATTGCGTTTTGGTTCTTCCTGATGCGTCGGATGTCAAGCCGTGGAGGTGGCGGCGGCATTTTCAATGTGGGCAAATCGCAAGCCAAAATGTTTGACAAAGACAAGTCTCAAAAAGTGACATTTGCCGATGTCGCCGGTTTGAATGAAGCTAAACAAGAGATTGAAGAAATTGTTGAATTTCTCAAGAACCCAAAGCGTTACACCGACTTGGGCGGTAAAATTCCTAAAGGTGCTTTGCTTGTCGGCCCTCCCGGAACAGGTAAAACACTTTTGGCAAAAGCTGTGGCCGGAGAGGCAGATGTGCCGTTCTTCTCAATGTCAGGTGCTGACTTTGTCGAGATGTTTGTCGGTGTCGGTGCTTCGCGTGTGCGCGACCTTTTCAGACAGGCCAAAGAGAAGGCTCCGTGCATCGTCTTCATTGATGAGATTGATGCTGTTGGCCGCGCTCGTGGTAAGAACCCCAGTATGGGAGGCAATGACGAACGCGAAAATACGCTCAACCAACTTTTGACCGAGATGGACGGCTTTGGCTCAAACTCTGGTGTAATAGTGTTGGCAGCTACCAACCGGGCCGATATTCTTGATAAGGCGTTGCTGCGAGCAGGTCGTTTTGACCGCCAAATTTATGTAGACTTGCCCGAGCTGTCCGATCGTGTTGCCATCTTCAAGGTGCACTTGCGCAAAATTAAGATTGATTCGACCGTTGATATTGAGCAACTGGCGCGTCAGACACCCGGGTTTTCGGGTGCCGAAATCGCAAATGTATGCAATGAGGCAGCATTGATTGCCGCTCGTCGTAATAAAAAATCGGTTCAGCGACAGGACTTTAATGATGCCATTGACCGCATTGTCGGAGGCCTTGAAAAACGGTCGAAGATATTTACGAACGAGGAGAAACGTGCAATCGCCATCCACGAGGCCGGGCATGCGACAGTGTCGTGGCACCTCGAGTTTGCCGACCCGTTGGTAAAGGTTACAATCGTGCCTCGCGGCAAAGCTCTCGGGGCGGCTTGGTATGAGCCTGAGGAGCGCCAAAACACTCCGACACAAGTGCTTCTGGACAAAATCTGTTCGTTGCTTGCGGGCAGAGCATCCGAGGAACTATTCCTGGGCCGCATATCGACCGGTGCGCTCAATGACCTCGAACGTGCCAATAAAATCGCTTACGCCATGGTGGCTTACTATGGCATGTCGGGTGAGTTGACCAACGTTTGCTATTATGATTCATCAGGTCAATCCTATGGATTTACCAAACCGTATAGCGAAGAACGTGCGCACCTGATTGACCAAGAGGTGTCGCGCATCATTTCAGAACAATATTTGCGTGCAAAGGAGATTTTGCAAAAGTATTCTGCCGGAGTGCTTCAACTTGCCGAAGTACTCATCACACGCGAGGTCATTTTCACCGAGGATGTCATATCCATTTTTGGCAAACGTCCGTGGCGTTCGCGCAACGAGGAGTTGCTGTTGTCATCTCAGAGTGAGAAGATGCCCGATTCGATGCCCACTGTGCCGACAATCAGCAGTGCAACCGAGTCAAAACCGGTGGATAAATCGGATGAAACAAAATCTGATGACACTAAGCCGGATGAGACCCCTGATGCTGCTCAAAGTGAGTCGGAGTCCAATGACGATGCGAGTGCCAAGCCCCCGGTATCGATGCCTCCATTTAACGGTAACAAGAAATAGGGTATGAGAATTATTCTCGCGCTATTGCTCATAACAACGATGATCGTCATATCTTTGACGATTTATCGTTGTTTTAATATCGGGCTGTCATCATCCGCACGTCATCAGCAGACATCACGCTTTGCCATCGCGTCGTTGTTGGCAGCTTTGCCACTGACGGTTTGTGAGGTACACACCGGGACGCCACTGTTGAATTTGGCCTTGATTGCCATTACTTGTCTTGCATGGATGGTAACTTTCCCTATGCTCGCATGGTTGTCCAACCGCCGTCACACCAGCGATCTCGACAACTACATGGACATCGCGTTCGGACTCTATATGTTCGGTTTGATGTTGGCATTGTGGCTCGTCGGCGGTGTGATATGCGGCATCCTCATCGCCATTATAGAAGTCTGCATGCTTGTGCCTGTGTGTGTGCAGCTGATATATTATACGATGTACAAAATTGCGATCGACACTAATGGAATGCGTATTATCAGAGACACTAATGTCAATGAGATATTGGAGTTTACACGCTATTATCCTCTATATAAGACATTGTCCGCAATATTGGCAATAACGGCGATTGTCGTCAGTGTGGTTTGGGTGAATATTTCTTTTGTCGGCACACCGATGGCGAGCGAGTGGCAATTGATCGTGATGGCAGGTTATTGCTCGGTCATTTCAATCATTGCCTTTGCGGGCAAGCGCTCGCCATTGAGGCGCAACGGTCTGATGACGCTGTGGCTGAATGTTGGTGAGTTCAGACGTCTCAACAAGGAGTATAAAGATAATGCCGGGGCACGTAGATCTTTATTGGAAATTAAACGTTCAGGTACACCGTCAAAGAGGCCGTCGACTATATTGATGGTTATCGGAGAGTCGAGTTGCCGCGACTACATGAAGGTCTTTAATGATAGTCTTGAATATGATACGACTCCATGGATGAGCGGCCTTGAAAATTTGATTGTATTTAAGAACGCCTATTCATGTGACATGCACACCGTGCAGGTGCTCGAAAAAGCACTCACCGAGAGCAACCAGTACAATGACATCCAATTTATTGAGGCTGTATCAATAGTAGATGTCGCAAAGAAACTTGGCTACCGGGTGCATTGGTACAGTAACCAGGGACATATCGGTGTTTTTGATACTCCGATTTCACTTCTTGCCGAGACATCAGATGTGGCAAAATGGACCGAACAGCATGTGGGACACGTCGTCTATGACCATGATCTGATCAAATTTTTGGATGAAGTGGACCCAACGGTTGATAATTTTGTTGTCTTGCATCTCAAGGGGAGCCATTTTAACTATCTCAATCGCTATCCGGCCGAGGCAACCGTATGGGGAGAGCCGGGTGTACAAGAAGATGTGTTAAATTATTTAAATTCAATCAGATATACCGATTCGGTTTTAAAAGAGGCTTTTGAGTATTGCAGGGATAAGCTAAATCTGCAGGCAATGATCTATTTCTCGGATCATGGCTCTGACCCAAATCGCCACCGGTCTCCCGGGTTCAACGGATTCAGCAATGTGCGTATACCGCTGACAATCTGGATGTCAAACCAATATAGAGCCGAGCATCCCGAACGTGTCACTGCCCTGGAAAATAATCGCGATAAATATTTCACCAACGATTTATCTTACGAGCTGATATGCAGCGTCTTTGATATCGAACCTTGCGAACACTTTGACAGCACTGCATCGATCGGATATGACGAATATCGGTTTGAACGCCGTGACCTGATGACATTCAGCGGCAAAATCAAAATCGAGGATGACAACGGCGAGTAAACGCTGTTGCTTTCAAAGATTAAATTAGTTTACATTTTGCTTGCACGCCCGACAATAGCGGGCTGTAGTGTGCATCGCGTTTGTTTGGCCCTTTGGTTTGGAGAAGCGACACGAGTATCCAAGTTTTGTCTTAATAATAGTGTTCAATTTAGAATGAGTATAAATTATTTGTTCTGAAGTGACTTTATTGCTACCTTTGCAAGCAAAATAATAGTAGATGAGATTATCTGATTTGCATACGGGCGAGACAGCTGTGATCGTGAAAGTGTCGGGTCACGGGTCGTTTCGCAAACGTGTGATGGAAATGGGATTTGTCCGAGGTCATAAAATCACCTCTATTTTGTCAGCTCCATTACGCGACCCGGTCAAGTATAGCCTCATGGGCTATGAAGTGTCATTGCGACGCAGCGAAGCCGACCTGATCGAAGTCATCAGGGTGGGGGATGATGAGGATGTTGAAATAAACGGCAGTTTGATGAATTTGACCGACGGCGAGGGGTGTGACACCGATTTTCACACTCGCTACATCGGCGAATCGAGGACGATTAACATTGTTTTGATTGGAAATCCCAATTGCGGCAAGACGTCATTGTTCAACATCGCATCGGGTGCGACCGAGCATGTAGGCAACTATTCGGGTGTGACGGTCGAGAGTAAATATGGCAAATTTGATTACAAGGGGTATCACTTCAATATCATAGACCTGCCGGGCACCTATTCGCTGTCGGCCTACTCGCCCGAGGAGCTTTATGTGCGCCGTTATCTTAATGAGAATAATCCGGACATCATTGTCAACGTCATAGACAGCTCAAACCTCGAACGCAACCTCTTTTTGACTACCGAGCTGATTGACATGGATTACCCGATGGTGATTGCGCTCAACATGTATGACGAGCTCAAGAACTCGGGTGATGTCTTTGACTATGAGGAGTTCGGCCGCATGATCGGAGTGCCGGTCGTTCCGACAGTCGGGAGGACCGGAGAGGGAGTGCACAATCTGTTTGACACCATCATCAGTGTCTATGAGCAAACAAACAAGGATGTCAGGCATGTGCATATCGGCCTGAGCGCTGACGTAGAGCAAGCAATCACTCAACTCCGCGCCCGGCTGCGTAACGAGAAAAAATTGACGCGTCATTTCTCAACTCGCTATCTTGCCATCAAATTGCTTGAAGGGGACGCCGAGGTGGAGTCGATGATAAGGAAAACTGACGGAGCGAGCGAGATATTCGAGTTGCGCGACGAGTTGCGACGCGAGCTTGAAGATACGCATCGTGAAGATACTGCATCGTTGATTGCAAATGCAAAATACGGTTTCATTGCCGGTGCTTTGGCCGAAAAATATACTCATGCGCCTGTCAAGCAAGAGAATCGCACTAAGATGATAGACGCATTGGTGACCGGACGATACACCGGCTATCCAATCTTCATCGCGCTGATGTTGCTGATGTTTTGGCTGACCTTTTCCGTGGGGCAATATCCTATGGACTGGATTGAAAGCGGGGTTGCTTGTCTTGCCGATTTTCTCAGAGGCGTGATGCCTGCGGGCCCGATAAAAGATCTTGTTGTCGACGGCATCATAGGTGGCGTCGGAGGTGTGATAGTGTTTTTGCCCAATATCCTGATACTCTATTTCTTTATCTCGTTTATGGAGGATTCGGGGTATATGGCACGCTCGGCATTCATAATGGACAAACTCATGCACAAAATCGGGCTGCACGGCAAGTCATTCATACCTCTTGTGATGGGATTTGGATGCAACGTGCCGGCTATCATGGCATCGCGAACCATTGAGAGCCGATCGTCGCGCATCATCACGGTCTTGATCAATCCGTTCATGTCATGTACGGCACGTCTGCCTGTGTACGTGCTGCTAATAGGGACGTTTTTTGAAGCGCATGCTGCCCTGGTTTTCTTCGGATTGTATGCTTTGGGCGTACTCGTCGCTATGATGACGGCCCGTTTGTTGAGGCGCTTTTGGTTTAAAAAAGATGAAACACCATTTGTGATGGAGTTGCCCCCTTATCGTATGCCCACCATGAAGGCCACCGTTCGTCACACATGGGCTAAAGGTGTGCAATATTTGCAAAAGATGGGCGGCATCATCCTGTTTGCATCAATCATCGTGTGGGCACTCAACTATTTCCCTCACCACGAGGAGGTCGCTCAGCCCGAAGTGGTTGTGGACAGCTCGGCGATAGATTTTGAGCGTGACTCCTATCTCGAGATGGCTGGCAAAACCGTCAATCCCGTGATGGAGCCGTTGGGCTGGCACTGGCGGGCAACGGTGTCGGCAATCGCGGCCATCCCTGCCAAAGAGATCACAGTGTCGACACTCGGAGTGTTGTATACCGGAGATGAGGAGGCCGATGACAATACGTTGTCAGCACGCATCACACCTGTTGACCCGGCAACCGGCGAGCCCGATTTCAACACAGCCAATGCGTTGAGTTATTTAGTGTTTATACTATTGTTCTGCCCGTGTACTGCATCGTTGGTCGCTATCGCCCGAGAGACCGGGTCGTGGCGTTGGAGTGCGTTCTCTGCGGTGTACAATACGGGCGTCGCTTATATCCTGGCTTTTGTCGTTTAC
>CAZKYR010000035.1:0-11203 GCA_964557035.1 uncultured Bacteroides sp.
GTGCGCCCTGGCCGGGGAATACGAATGCTTTCATACCTATAAATGTGTAAAATTGTGTCTATGTGTTGCTAATCGGTGCAAAGTTACGCATTTTTTGCGGATTGGCCCCTAAGAGCCAACGATAAATGTGGCGTGGACGGGGTAGTGGTCGCTCGAGGGGACCCGGCCGCGCTCGATGCTGACGGGCTCGAGGGCGCCGCGATAGAGGACGTGGTCGATGTGAAAATAGAAGCGCTTGGCGTGGTAGGTGATCATGGGGCCGCAGCCGACGGTGCGGTAGGCGTCGTGCATGCCGGTGTCCATGATGCGGTGGATGGCATAGCAGCCGGTGATGTCGTTGAAGTCGCCGCAGACGATGACGTTGTCATAGCCGAGACGCTCGATGAGGGCACGGAGCTTGCGGGCCTGCGAGGCGCGCGCGCGGAAGGCGGCCGAGAGCTTGGAGATGACCAGGCGCGAGAAGTCGGCGATGCCGGCGTCGGCGTTGCCCTCGGCGATGTGGGCATACATCTCGCGGTCCTCGGGGGTGAGGCCGATGCTCTGGAGGTGGACGGTGATGATGAGCACGCGCTCTCCCTTGATGTCGGCCTCGCCGCAGAGCCAGTAGGCCCACTCCTCGGGGGGCTGGGCGGTCTCGATGCGCGTGAGGGGGAAGCGCGAGTAGATGGCCGCTCCCTTGTCGCCGCGGATGACGTAGGGGTAGCGGTAGGCGACGGTGTCGGCCTGCTCCCACGTGACGCCGGTGTTGGGGTTGGGGGCCACCGAGAAGCTCTCAGACATGCAGAGGATGTCGGGATTGGCGCGGATGATGTTGTCGGCGGTGCGGTTGCCCCAGGGATAGGTGATGTCGTCGACGTCGTGGAAGGCAAAGGTGTTGTAGGACATGAGGGTGAAAGAGCGGCGCTCCTGAGCCTCGGTGAGGGGCGCGTGAGGGAGGTTGAGGGGGCAGATGTTCCAGATGCCGCCCAGGCACACCAGCAGCGTGAGGCCGGGGATGACGGCATCGCGGCGCGACACAAGGAGGGTGACGACGAGCATCAGCAGCTCGACCACCGTCCAGAACGGCAGCGTCATGGCCACCATCGCCGGGATGGCCCAGAAATCGGGGTTCACCAGACCGCCATAGGACGCGACGAGCATAACGGGCACGAGGATGCAATTGATGACCCTCAGGGCGATGACGCACATGCGCCTCATTTGTATTTTTTTGTCAGACATAAGCAGAAAAAATGACATTTATCCCCTACCCTGTCCGGGGGCGGGGCGGAATCAGCCGCCAAAGAGGCGCCGGCGCTCGTCGGGGGTCAGCGAGGCGTAGCCCGAGTGCCTGACCTTGTCGAGGATGTCGGCGATATCGGCGCGGTCGGGCGAGGAGGCCCCGCGGCCGGTATGTCGCCCGCGCGGTGTAGGGACGCACGGCTCGTGCGTCCGCCCGG
Organism: uncultured Bacteroides sp.; assembly: GCA_964557035.1. Lineage (GTDB taxonomy): Bacteria > Bacteroidota > Bacteroidia > Bacteroidales > Muribaculaceae > CAZKYR01. The sequence goes on from CAZKYR010000035.1 coordinate 1,437, forward strand.
CCGGTAAACCCCGCACAAAGTTGACGACCTTGTCGATGGCGCCGTTGAGCGGCGCGGTCAGGTCGATGCCGCGACGCAGCACAAGTCCATAGACGACGCCCATGAGCACGCCGCCGAGGTGGGCGATATTGGCAGCCGCATTGTAGCCATTGAGGCCGAGAGCGAAGAGAATGATGGTGATGAGGGCTATCCACACCACCTCGACCTCGCCTACCAGCATCAGGCGCAGCCTCAGACGCGGCATTATCACGGCCACGGCCGCCACGACACCCATCACAGACGCCGAGGCGCCCAACAGGCCAAGACGGGTCGCGGTGCCAACGAGCGGGCCGAAAGTCATGTAGCACACCGCGCCGGCAAAGCCCGACATGAGGTAGAGCCCGGTGAGCTGGCGCCCCGAGCACTGCATCATCAGCAGGCCGCCGAACCAGTAGAGCCACAGCATGTTCATCAGCAGGTGCCACACGTCATACTGGGTGAACATATAGGTCACAAACGTCCAGGGCTTGGCCAACAGCCCGGCCCACGAGCCGGGGAGGGTGACCCATGACAATACGCGCAGAGAGGCCGCCTCGAACATATCATAACCGGGCATCAGCAGGCGCACCGCCAGGACGGCGAGTGTCAGCAGCACAAACACCACGGCATTTATCACAACCAACCGCAGGGGGGTGCGACACAGCGTCCACCACACCCTCAATGCTTTCACTTTACTCATAATCCATGTCTGAGGCGTCGACGCCAGTAAATCAATATCAACAGGCCGACCAGCATGCCGCCGAGGTGGCAGAAGTGTGCCACGTTGTCGCCGGGGTTGTTGGAGAGGCCCTGCAGCAGCTCGAGCACGCCATAGCCGAGCACCATCCAGCGGGCCTGTATGGGGACGGGGATGAACATCAGGTAGATGGGCTGACGCGGGTAGAGGAATCCGAACGCTAACAGCACGCCGTAGACGGCGCCCGACGCGCCTATCATCTCGGTGTTGAGCAGGCTGTTGTACATTCCCAGCAGGGGGTCGGAGTAGTTGAGCCCGTGGCGCAACACATCAGCGCCCTCGGCCTTGACGGTGGCGATGGCATCAGCGCCAAACGTAGCCACAACCTCGGAGCCGTAATAGTGTACCATGGCCGCAAAAACACCCTCCTGTATCAGCGCGGCGCCGATGCCGCACGACACAAAATAGAACAAAAACCTCGCCGGCCCCATGGTGCGCTCGATCACCGAGCCAAACATCCACAGCGCAAACATGTTGAAAAACAAGTGCATGAAGTCTTTTTGCATGAACATGTAGGTGACCAGCTGCGAGGGGAAGAAGCTGTCGCTCCCCCAGTAGTGCAACGCTCCATAGTCCATGATGGCACCGCCGGCGCGGCTATCGAGCACGTTGATGGCGATGAATACCAAAAAGTTGATAATCAACAGGTTTTTGGTGACGGGTGGTATATTGCGGAACATAACCTTGCGTATTATAACGCAAAGTTAGCAATAATTTTTGACTCACGCATCGGAGCAGCCGCGAAAATAGACGTGACGTCACCATGCGGACTCCTGGAGCACTAAAAAACAAACCGGCAGGGTGCGCAGTTGCACTCTGCCGGCCTGTATGTGTGTTATTGTAGTTAGAATGACATTGCGGCGCCAAGTACGGCAAGAACAATGATGACAAAAATGAATGATATTACCAGTCCGGCGATGGCAAGGCCTTTTTTGGGCTTGAACACGCCGATGAATGAGAATATCACGCCCAGGAGCCAGAGAATCCAATCAAGAATAGGCACCCAGCAGAAAATGAGGCCGAGCAACGCCAACACGAAACCGGCTGTTCCCAGGCCATTACCTGATTTTTGTACTACTACAATCTGAGGTGTTTTGTTTTCTTCCATAGTTTAAAAAATAAATGTTATTGATAAAATGGTTTAGTATCGGTTTTGGGGCGGACGCACCCTAATCTAAGACAAAGGTGCGCCCGCACTAATATTATTATTTATCAGTTAGCTGACAGACGTAGACCTGCGGGGGGCACGCAGCCGCGGTCGGCAGCTTTAGGCTCGCGGGTCTTGATGGTCTTGACGTCAACCAGCTTCACGACAACCTTGTCGCTGCCGTCAACAGATGCGGCAGTCTTGAAGTCATACTGTTTGCCGGGGCCCCATACACCGTTGGCATTCTGGGCACCAACGAAGACTGAGAACTCAGTGTTGGGGTTGATCGGATAGTCGGTCGATGTCTCCTCATAGAACCAGTAGTACATATATTCTACCTCAGGCTCCTCAAGGATTGAGCTCATGATGACGTCAGCGCCATACTCGTCGACTTGCGCTTTGGTGTAAACGCCAAAGTGATAGCGCCAGGTCTGGTCGTTGGGCTCGTAGCTAATGAACTGCGAGGGTTTCATCTCGCCATCCCACTCGTTCATGATATACTGGCCGAGCTTGACGTCAACAACAGCCTCGCCTTCGCCGCCGAGCACGCGTGTCTTGACAGGCACTACAACCAGCTCGCCATAGTTGCCGTTGATGTCGGTGGGCTGAACATATACCTCATACTCGGTGTTGGGGTTCATGCTCTTCCACTCTTTGGTCGAGTTGCCGGTGGTAGCCTCGCCCCACATCATGATCATCTGGCCGATGTTAGAGAAGCCGAACATGGGGGCAAACTGGAAGTAGGTCTGCTCCATCTCACCCTTCTTGTAGGCCACGCAGGCGTATGTGCGGGTGTCAGCATTGGGTTTGAACGAGATTGTGAACGAATAGAGGCCCACTTTGTCAACGTTGTATTCAACCGACGGGTTGCCGATGATCTCGGCTGCGGGGGTTGAGAAACGCACTTTAGACACCTCGCCGAGCACGTTATACTCATCCATGCCGACAGTGGCGATGAGATAGTCGGTGCCGGGCTGCAGTTCAGCGCCCTTGATTTCACCGTTTGTGAAGTCCTCATAATAGACCATCGTAGTGGTCTGGTCAATCAGCAGGGCAAGCGTCTCATCGTTGTAGAGGCCGGTTTGAGCATACGGGAGGATGGCGAGCTTGAAGCTCTTACAAGCCGGTGTGCGGAACACCGACACGGTCATGTCGGCGTCATTCTGGCCGCCCAACTGCTGCACGGTGATGTCGGCACGCACTTCGCCCTCGACGGTGCCGAATGTGATTTCCTGGATGCGATCGGTCGCATATGCTGTCGCAGAGCCGACGGTCGGGGTGATGATCACTCGGTTAGGCTCGGCTGCGCTGCCTGCCAGCAAACCGACGGCAGCAAAAAGTGCTACGAATATCTTTTTCATTGTTTTATGTGATGAATTTGTTTACTTGATGAATTTTGCGGCCAAGCCATCGGTCACGAATACATAGATTTGGCCGTCCGTGAGGTTGGTGATGTCGATGAGGTTGCCATCGATGACAGTTGAGAGCACACGGCGTCCCGACAGGTCGTAGACGGCTGCATTAGTGCCCTCGGCGATGCCTGTCACCGTCAGGGTCGATGTGCCGCGCATGTGCGACAGCTTGGGAGCGGTGGCCTCGTCAACCACTGTCTCAACCGACGAGCTTGTAAAAAAGTCGATTTTCTCGACATCGGCCATCTTGATGTTGAGCGTTGTCTCGTCATCGAGGTTGACATTCATGATGCCTGTGCCGAACGTGATGCTTTTGATGCGGCTCAGAACGACGCTCTCGGTGACACCGGCCTCGGTCATGTGGACGTTCATCGAGTTGGCCACGGCTGTCTCATCGGCTGAGACGGCAGCGACTGAGCACACGAGTGCCGCAGCGAGTAATAATGTTTTTTTCATATCTTAAAGTGATAATAGGGTCGGCACACGCGTACCTTTAGTCACACATGCCGACCCTGTTGTAATTCAGGAAAAAAGCTTAGCGAACGACTTTCTCAGCCTTGTTGCCCTGCACTTTCACATAGATTGAGCCCTTGACGGGGTTGTCTACGCGGATGCCCTGGAGGTTGTAGTAAACCGGAGCGACGTTGGCGTCATCAACCATCACAGACTCTACACCTAATGCGGGACCAACCTCGCTGAGCTCGTTGTACTTAGACACGACGATCTCTTGAGTGTATTGGTCGATCACACGGCCTTTGACAGCTGCCACCTGATGGTAGATATCCCAGCCTTCGGCGCGCTCGGGGAGGTTGACCTCAATCTGGTTGCCACCCTCATAGTAGTGGTGATAAACAACCGGGTCGAGGAATGACTCACCCTTCTTGTAGTTCTGTGTAATCTTGAGGTTGCGGAAGTACATGTCACCGTAGGTATTAATGCCAAAGAATGCAACAGTCATTGCCTCGGTGCCACAGTCTACGTTGAATGTATATTTCTGCCATTTGGCCTTGAGCGGCTGGTTGGCATACTTGATGGGGTGACCGAGAGTGTCGTGGTTCTGGTCTTGGCCGTTGCCGGTGTAATAGAGGAGCACCTGTACATCCTCGTCGGTATCCTGTGTGTGGTCATACAGACCCAGCACGCAGTCGCCGTACACGTCAACCGGGAAACCCCACGCGTCCTTAACCTCCCAGGGATCACAACAGATCTCAACCTCGACGGTGAATTTGCCGCCGTCTTTCGAGAGGTCCATCAGACCTGACTGGAGTGATGTGGGATCGAGACCGCCTGACGAAGTGGGGAAGAAGGGACAGAGCACCAGACAGTCAGCATAAGGACACCAGTGCTGGCCGATCCAGTTGGGCTGCTCGGCACCGTAGATCTGGTTGGGGCCCGAATACTGTTTGTCCCATGTGTTGTCGCGGGTGTAAGGCAGACGCTCACCCTCGGCATCGGTCAATGTGAGCAACGACATGTCGGTGACTACAAACGGGCCATCCTCCTGTGCCACGCGGTCGGCATAGGCGATGTAGCGATAGCACTCGGCAGAGTCAACGGTGCTCCAGCCTGCGGTGTATGTCATGTCGTTGATTGCAGAAACCTGAGTGAATACGGGAGGAACGACGTCAAACACGTTGACCATATCAGAGAACAACGACTGATACTGACCTTTGACGGCAGCTACCTGATAGTTGTACTCCTGACCCGAAATAGCGGGCACGGTGTAAGAGATGACGTTGCCGACATTTACATTGTCAATCACAGCCTCGTCAAGACCGGTCTCCTCGTTGTAGGTCACCACTGTCAGCACATAGCTGTCGGCGCCTTCCACGGGATACCAGTTAGCATTGAACGATGTACCCTGGTAGTCTGAGTGCTTGCGGACAACCGGGGTGTTTACATGCTGATTGAGGATGCCGACCTCAAGGTCTTTGATGTAAACCGAGGTGCCGGCTGAATAGATGTTGAAGATTGTGCTCGGGCCACCGTTGAGGATATAGACTGTGTAGGTCTTCCACTCGGTTGACAGCTCGGCAGTCAAATCACACGAGCCATAAACGTCCCATGTAGCGGTCATGTAGTTGGTCTCGGCCGCATCTACCTGGAAAGTGGCGATCTCGTTGAATTTGTCGACACGGGCCTGGAAAGTGATGTAAGCGGCATCACTGCCGGTGAGGTCGAGCAGAGGGGTGTTGAGGTGTGACTCGGTGGGAGCGACGCCGATGGGCGACATCGGCTGATCATAAACCGAACCGTAGAGGCAGATTGTACCGCCGGCCTGGAACACGTTGGTGCCGCCCCAGTCGCGGGTCTTGCCCATCCAGGTGTGGGGTGCAATATACTGGCTCTTGATGTTGCTCCATACATCGTCATATTTATACTCGGGATCGCTGGTTGAATACCAGATCACTTCTGACATGATCAGGTGGTCGAGACTGTTGTCATACGCCGGGTCCCAAGGTATGTCAGGATTACCGACCGAGCCCTTGGTGAGGTTGGCAAATGACTCTGTGAGGACAGGCACCATTGTGCCGAATCTTTGCAGATTGTTGTCTAACATGGGAACACGCGACGGACGTGTTGCGGTCTCGGCGTCGCTTTCCTCGACTGACATCAATTGCATGCGGGGAGCGGTTGCATTGCCGTCACGGCCGACAAATTGAGGCGCATAGCTCTTTGCGCTCATTGTCACCGCTGCTGACATGGCAAGAAGTGTAAGAGTAATTTTCTTCATCTTCGAAATAAGGTTAATATTGAAATGGAAAAATTTTTGAGAGTCGCGCCCGCCGGGCGCGGACTCTCAAAAATTCGGTTTTGCTTTCGAGTCTTAGAGACCTACTTTGATTTTTGTTGACAATGTCTTATTGTCACCTGCGACGTTGACTACATACACGCCCGGTTCAACATTGAGGTCGAGTGAGTCACCTTGCGGTACAAAGCTGTCAACCAGACGGCCGGCCAGGTCATATACATAAACCACAGGGTTGATGATGTCTGACAGGCGAACATTGCCATCCTCAGCGACTGCGCTCTCGACAATATTCTCGACGCCGTCCATGCCCTCGAGGCCGGTCACCGCAAAGAATACGCGCGGCAGACGGGGTTGCAGGATAGGACTGGTTGAGGGGAGGATTGAGGGGTTAGCGTCAAATGTGCTGCCAGATTTGCCCCAGTACATTGCTGCACGCTTTTGCTCATTCTCGCCGATGTCGTTATTACGCCATCTGATAGCCCACTCGTGAGAGATGTTGCCGCCATCACCTTTGACTGCTGTCACGATGAGGTTCTTGGTCAGGTCGATCTCAAACGGCTGATCAAAGTGGAGAATCAACAGACCGTTGCCTCCCTTGAAGCTTACTACTCCGTCAAACACCTTGGTCTGGTCGCCTACGGGGAGCACCTTGGTTGCAGAGCGATAGTACTTGGTGGTTGCCTGTGACAGGTAAATGCGGACAGGCATATTGGTCACGCCGTTGAAGTCTTTTGCATACTCGTCGTTGATTTCAAACTCATACGCGATGTCAGTGATAGTCGGTGTCTGAGCCTCGCCATTCTCGTTGATCACCGGTGTCCATTGCATATCAGTGCCCATCAGGTAGATAGCCTGGTTTGCGCTGTTTGAGTCTGCGAATGAGAAGGGCTGACGTGTCTCATAGTCAAGAGTGCCCATAACGATCTCCTCGTTGAGAGGCTCATAGCCAAGATCGCGAGCATCGACCACCATCGGAGCTGACACCAACAGGTTGTTCTCGGTGTTTGCGTCGCCGTCAACCTCAACCTCGGCAAAGATTTCATACTCGCCTGCGATGTCGGGTGTAACCTCGACATATACGGTGCGTGTCTCGTGAGGTGCGAGGAAAGTAGTGATAGTATTTGCGCCAAGACCGATTGTCATGTCAGCGTATGCGCGGACAACTTTGACGGTGTAGTTGCGGACACGTTGGTTGCCATGGTTGAGAACATCAACCGCATATACGCTCTTCTTGCCAACTGCCGGGGCGGGTGTGCCACTGATCGAGAGCGGTTTCAGGTCTGTATCATAGCACTCCTCTACGAGCAGGCTCTGCACTGACACGATGTCCTCACCGGGGTTGGTGGTGCACTCGTGGTATGCGACATGGTAGCCACCAGTCTCGGGGCACACTACATAGCCTGAGATCATCTCTTTTTGGTCCTCGACTGTTGATTTGAAACGGTCAACTCTCAAGAACACATTCTTTTGCATAGCCTCAGCGGTACGCTCTGTGCCGATACACAACTCATAGTCGTGGTATTGGTTGGGACGATAGGTCGGTTCGTATCTGTGGTGGAAGTTAACCTGCATTTCGACATAGTAGGTTTTTCCTTTCTCCATGAAGATTTTGGGTGATGTGGCATACATGTCGACGTCGCGCGAGCCGGGGAAGTCGAGTTTGACACCGCGCCAGGGGCACTCTACGCCTGAATCCCAGTTCTCATAGCAGTTGCCGAGGCTATATCCTGAGGGGCCGTCAAATACATCCCACATCTCGGCATCGTTCTGATTGAGGAGCGGAGTGTAGTAAGGAGTTGAGATGGCGTTGCCGATCAGCACGTGGTTTGACTCGGCTGCTGGGCCTTCGCCGTCAGCGGTTACACCGCTCACGAGATAGTAGTAAGATGCCATCTCGTTGATGGTTGTGTCATCAAAGCTCAGACCTGAGTGGTTGGTGGCGACAACGGTGTTGTCGGGCATACGTACGATATTATATTTGATATTCTCAGCGTCAAACCATCCGCCGTTTTTACCCTCAGCAGGTGTATTCCAGGTGATGTGAGCAATAGGTGTCTCATCCTCAGTGGCATTAGTCAATGTCACCTCGATGGGGAGACCCGGCACGTCGTGGCCGGCCCACATTTCAGCCGGGGTGGGCACACCGACACGGTTCTGACCGTCAACGGCGGTGACGTAGAAGTTGTGGGCGCCGGGCTCAACGCCGGTCAGGGTGTAGGTGTATGACTCTGTGTCGAGCGATGCGGGCACAGTAGCCTTGACATTCTCGGGTGTGTCAACCGAGATGCGCATCTCTTTGAGTGACTGCAAGTCTTTGAGGTTCCATGTAGAAACGGGGTTGTTCCAGGTGAAGGTCACGTTTGACGCGCCGTCAGCCGCGAAGGCAGCCTTGAGGTTTTTCACCTGAGCGGGTGCGTTGCGGTCGGCTGCGCTCTCACGCATCTCGATTACACCACCCACAAAGATGTCGTTTGACCAACCGATGGTGCCGAGGCATTCAGCCGTGTCGTCATACAGGTTGATGCGATAAGCGACAGATGTACGGGTTACTTGCCAGTCATCGGTGAGGCGGTTGATGAAGTAATAGAGCTCGCCGGTAGTGTCGTCGGGCACCAGAGTACCAAAACCGCCGTATGATCTGAACACGCCGCCGTCATACATCAGGTCAACCACTTTGTCGTGATAAGCATACGGATATTCGTCACCCTCATCAACGAGATTGTTAACATCGATTTTCACAATCTGGATGCCTTTAATCTGGGGCTCGACATAGTCAGCGTTCGTGCCGTCACAATATGCTCCGTAGAAGTTGCCGTCGAGGTCGCACGCGAGGGCCGAGAAAAGGCCGTCGAGCGATGCAATGGGGGTGAAGTTGCCCGATGTGATGTCAACAGTACCAAAAAGTGTATTCAGGTTGTTGACATCCTTGTCCATAGCGATGGCATACATCTTGTTGTTGGCTGCATTCCATGTCATATCCAATATGCGGTAGACATTGGGGAATCTTGAGCCATTGCCGGTGTTGTAGTTGTAGTACACGTCATAGCCGCCGTTGCTGCTTGCGGCCACGTAGTCGATATATACCTTGCCGGTGTTCATGTCTATTCTACCCCAGCCACCATAGGTGTCAGTCAGAGAATACACTTTCACGAAGTGGCAATAGTAGGTGCCGTTGCCGGCCTTGGCTCCGGCCTGAACACGCCAGAGTGAATAGTCATCATCTTCTTTCACGACATCCAGACGGTTGATGTCGCGAAGGCTGTTTGTGTTGAAGGTCACAGAAGAAGGAACGCCTGTTCCGTCATAGAATGTTGAACCGAAAAAAGTGACGCCTTTGTCATCACCAACGCCCGTGAACGAGCGCACGCCGACATTAGCGGTCGGGGTGTTTCGATCCATCGCATAATTCCCGCGTACGTCAAATGCCGCGGGGAGGGCAGCTTGCGCCGCCATGCCGAGGCTCATTGCGCACCCGAGGAGAAAGTAACTTTTCTTCATTGTGCTTTGTTTGTTTAGGGTGATAAAATTGATTGAGTTAAGATTCTAAGATTTAGAGAATTACACATTCTCGCGCATTTCGCTCATTCATCTCGTGAGGCTCTCCTCACAAAATTGCGCAAAATGGACACCGCAAAGATAGTTTTTTTTTAGAAAATTCACAACTATCTAAAGTTTTTTTTA
>CAZKYR010000036.1:0-10887 GCA_964557035.1 uncultured Bacteroides sp.
ACCTTGAAGTAGGCCGCCATCTCGCCGTTGAGAACCACCTGTTTGCCGAGGTTCTCGGGGTGATCCTTGAGGTTGAGGCTGTTGCGGATGTCGCCTGTGGGGAGCTGCACCGGCACACATTTGGCCGGGTCGGTCACGTTGGCCGATGACGCGATCAGCACGTTTGATGTCGAGGCGTTGGCGTCGGCCGCGAAGGTTGCGCCGCTCTCATAGGCCGCACCGTTGACATAGCCCACGATGTACCCCTCAACCCAGCTGTTGCCGGTCGAGCCGGCCGCGTATGTCGCGATGAATGAGTCGACGCTCAGCGGTGCGCTCTCGCTGCCAAGGTCGCCGCTCACCGGCGGGTTGGGGTCGACGGGTGTCGGAGTCGAGCCGCCGTCGAGCTTGTACTCGCTGACGCTCTTGATGCCCGCCACGCCAAAATATTTCTCGATCGAGCCGTTGAGCAACACCTTTTTGCCCAGGTTGCCCGGGTTGGCCTGCAGGTTGAGGCCGGTGCGGACGTCGCCTGTGGGGAGCTGCACGGGGAGACACTTGTTGATGTCGGTCTCGCCGGCCGTGGCAGCCACGAGGATGTTGGTGGCCGAGGCGTCGGCGGTGCCGAATACGCCTTCCTCAAATATCTTGCCGGGCACTGAGCCGACGATGTAGCACTCTACCCAGCCTGTGGTCACTGTGCCGCTGTTGTAGATGCTCATCACTTTGGCCACGTCATACGGGTCGCTCTCCGTGCCGGTGCCTTTACCCTCGCCTGTTGTCGGGGGATTGGGGTCGACGGGGGTGTCGCCGCCGGTGCCGTCGAGCTCATACTCGCTGACGCTCTTGATGCCGTTGGCGCCGAAATATTTCTCGAGCGAGCCGCGCAGCTTCACTTGCTTGCCATAGTTGCCCGGGTTGGTCTGCAGGTTGAGTGCGGTGCGGACATTGCCGGTGGGGAGCTGCACGGGCACACACTTGTTGACGTCGGTCTCGTCGGGCGAGGCGGCGAGCAGCAGGTTGGTGTTGACGGTGGCGGCTGCGTTGAACATCGCGCCTGTCGACAGTGTCTTGCCGTCGATCCAGCCCACGATGTAGCCTGTTGTCCACACGTCGCTGCCGGTGGCCGTGCCTTTGATCACCTGGTCGCAGTTGTAGGGTGCCTCGGCGGTGCCGGTGCCCTCGGCGGCAGCGCCGCCGTCGACGGTGACGCCCTCGATCTTGAACTCCGAGGCCGAGCCGTTGTTGCCGGTGATGCCCCAGGTGCCCATGTAGGGCTCAAATTTGCCTTTCACCCAGATCTGGTGTTTGTAGACGTCGGGGTTGTCACGCAGGTTGCCATACTGACGCAGCTTTGAGTCTGCGGTCAGCGACATCACCAGACACTCGGCGATGTTGGTGCACTCGGGTGTCGGGGCGATGACAAGCGTGTTGTTCATCTCGGTGGGTGCTCCCCACTCGATGTCGTCGTTTGACGCGATCTGTGCAACCTCGCCATAGACGGCGCCGACGATGACGCCGGTCACCCAGCCGTTGGCGCTCTGGCCGTCGCGCTCGAGCTCAGTCACCTGGTCGACGGTGTAGGGGTTGGTCTCGTCGCCCGGGAGCATGGTGGGATTGCCGAAGTTCATCACGTCATCGATGCTGATGATTGTCAGCTGCCAGGGGTTGTTGCTGTCATCGAGGCTTGTCTGATAGTAGCCGAGGATGCCCACAAGGTCGCCGCGTCCCTCGGGGAGCATGACGCCCTGGAAGTCGGCATATCCGCTCGTGCGCACGGCCAGTGTCTGGCCGTCGGCATCGGTGATTTCGCGGTTGGTGGTGACGCTCTTCTCGTCACAGAATTTCTCCTTGCCGCCAAACTTGAACTCCACGTTGTTGAATCGCACCAGGCGGCTCTGCATCGCGGCCACGTCGGTGTTGTTGGGGTCGGTGGGGAGGTCAGAGAATTTGTTGATCACCGTCGGTTTGACAGCCGATGGCTTGGGATAGCCGTTGAGCTCGGTGTGCTCCACAAACGTCTCGTAGGTCATGAAGGTGCACTGCCACTGCTCATACTGGTCGCTGTACTGCGGGTAGCCCAGTTGCATCAGGCCGCAATACTTGCCGATGGTCATGCCGGTGACGTCGACGACCACCTCCTGGCCTATGCGGTAGTTGAGATAGATGGCGTTGCGGTTGATCGAGAAGGTGATGGCCGCCGTGGCATCCTCGATGACAATGTTCTTGTAGACATTGCCCGGTTTGTCCGAGGTGGTGACGCGGCCCGCGATGATGTAGTGCTCGCCGTCGGGGCGTGTGCCCACGGTCTCGGCATAGCTCGGGTCAGCTTTCCAGAACGCTTCCTTGAGCTCGAGGATGGTGGTGTTGGCCTTCATCGTGGCCACCGGCTCGGCAAATGTCGGCGTGTGGTCCTCAAAGTCGTTCTGACAGCCCGTCAGCCCTGTCAGCGACGCAGCGAGCGCGCTCAGAGCGATGAGATATTTATTGACGCGTTTCATAATTTGCTTGCTGTGTTAGTTTTTGTAAAGAACCGGCATGTAAGAGTCGGTGAGGTCGCCGGGGGCAAAGTTGCTGTACTGCGACTTCCACACCAGGAACAGGCCGCTCAGGGCGTTGGTGATTTTGGCTTGACCGTTAGACTCGATGGTGATGGTCCATGTTGTCTCCCCCTTGCTCTGCGGGGCGGTGTAGAGCTGTATGCTGCCGGCGTGGACACCGTCCATGCCCAGGTAGCGGCCATAGCTGTCGGTGATGGTGTAGCCACCGGCCACGGCCTTGATCACAAAGGCGTTGGCGGCCGATGTGGTGACGCTGTTGGCGTCAGAGGCCGACGCCGCCTCGGTCAGCAGGTAGCCGTAGGTGTAGTTTTGTGCGATCGGCACGCACACTGTCCCGTTGTCGGGGTTGACCAGCGCGTAGGTGCCGTCTGTGACAGCGGTCACCTTGGTGAAGGTCAGCGAGCCGGTGGCGGGGGGTGTCACCGGTGTCGAGGGGGTGTCGCCTCCCGAGGTGCCGTCGAGCACATACTCGGTGACTGACTTGACGCCCGGTTTGCCGAAATAGTTCTCAAGCGAGCCGCAGATGATCAGCTCTTTGCCGAGGTTGCCCGGGTTGCTGTCGAGAGCCAAAGCCGCGCGGACAGCTGCGGGGAGCTGCACGGGGATGCACTGTGACGCGTCGGTCACCGAGGCCGACTCGGCCAACAGCAGGTTGGTGGCCACGGCGCCCGATGCACCGAACACTGCCTCGTCAAAGACTTTGCCGGGGATGTAGCCCACAATCACGCCCTTGACCCAGCCTGTGCCCGAGAGCGAGCCTGCACGCACCTGAGCGACGGTGTAGGGGTTCTCTTTAGAGCCAGCGTCACCCGAGGGGGGTGTCACCGGGGTGTCGGGGGTGTTGTCGCCCGAGAGGTCGGGGAGCTTGAGGGGCTCGCCATCCATCAGGTAGAGGGTCGGATAGACGCCGCCGTCCTGCATCGATGAGTATGAGCCGTATGAGGTGTAGTTCGACGAGTATTGCACGGTGTTGTTGTTGCCGGCGTTGGTGAGCACGCAGGTGCCGTCGGCCTTGAACTCGGCTTTCCAGCGATAGTTGGCGTTGCTCTTGTTGAGCTGAGCCGAGAGCTGGAACGAGGTGTATGTCCCCTCCATGTACAGGAAGCGGCCATAGCTGTCCGAGATATACCAGCTGTTGTCGCCGGCGTCGGTGAAGACAAAGCCGTTTGAGCTGTCGGCCTTGAAGCTGTCATCCTTGACGGTGACGTCTGACACATAGAGGTAGCCGTAAGACTTGTCTGCCGCCTGAGGTTTGGCAAGCTTGCCCGAGGCCACGATGCCGTAGGCTTTGCCCGAGGTGATGCTGGCAGCCTTGGTGAAGGTGACGTCGCCTCCCTGAGGCTGGTCGTCGCCGGCTGTCTCATAGCCCTGACCGTCCCAGTTAAAGGCGTTGGTAGACTTGAGGCCCGGTTTGCCGAAGTATTTTTGCACGTCGCCGCGGAGCGTCACCAGTTTGCCGAGGTTGTCGGGGTGATCGACGAGGTTGACGTTCGAGCGCACGTCGCCGGTGGTCGACAGCTGCACGACGACACACTTGTTGTAGTCGGTCTCGTCGGGGGTGGCGGCTAAGAGGCAGTTTGAGTTGACCTCGGCGGGCACTGAGAATGTACAGTTGCGCTCAGAGAGGCTGGTGTAGCTGATGTTGGTGTTCACCCAGCCCACGACATAGCCGGTGACCCAGACATTTGAGCAGTCAAACTCGTCGGTCTTGTCGGCCTTGATGATGCCGATGACCTTGTTGACGTTGTAGGGTGTGTCCCACGCACCTGTTCCCTCGATGCCCCCCTCGGGGACAACATACGGCGGACAGGCCTGCTCGTCGTCGCATGATGTGAAGCCGCATGCCGCCATAGCGGTCAGTGCGAGCGTCAGTAGTGACTTATAGAGTTTCATGTTCTTTGCGATTTTGGGTTAGAAACGTACGCCGGCGTTGAAGAAGAGTCTGAAGCCCTGAGCGTACATGTAACGGTTTGCAAACTTCTCTGAGTTGTAGTTGGTGTAGTCAAATCGACCCTGCTCGTATGCGTTCACGACGATGTCGCGGTTGCAGAGGATGTTGTTGGCCGACACGTTGAAGTTGAGGCTCACACCGTTGCGCAGGTAGATGGCTTTGCCGATCGACAGGTTGAGCACGAACTGGCCGTCGAGACGCTCTTGCGAGCTCATCTGTTTGAGGAATGCCTCAGCCTCTTCCTGATCGGGATAGACCTGCCACAGGTTGGGCATCTCGATGTGACGGGCGGGGTTCATTTTGACGTATGAATTGGCCATGTACGCGCCGTTGAGGTTGAAGAACCAGTTGCCGGGCGCTGCATAGTCAAAGCCCAGGGTGACAGCGGTCTGGGGTGTGCCGCCAAGACGGAAGTTCTTGATGTACACCTTTTGATTGATGTCGTCATAGACGCCGTTCTGGTAGCACTGCACGCCGTCGGGGTTGTTCATGTACTGATAGCGGGCCATCGTGCCGGCCAGTGTGGCGGTCAGCGACGGGGTGATCTTGTAGGCCATGCCGAGCTCGACACCCATGTAGCGGCGGTGAACACCGTTCATCACAAAAATCATGTTGGTGTTGAGGTCGCCGTCATAGTAGAGATAGCGCTCGGTGGCGTTTGAGATGTCGGTGTAGAAGCCGGTCACCGAGCCGCGGAAGCGGCGGTAGTTCCAGTTGTAAGAGAGGTCAAACGATGCCACGCGCTCTGAGGCGATGCCGTCGATGACGCGGTCTTTGATCTCGGGCGACACGTAGGCATACTCAAACTTGGGCGCGCGTGTCTCATACTCGGCGTGTGCGGTGAAGAAGTTGCGGCCGTCGAGTTTGTAGGTTGCGCCCGCTTTGATGCCGGCGTTGTCAAACCGGTGTGTCTCACCCTTGCCGAGCGAATTTTCGGGGGCGCGGCCGTTGCGCATGTGTCCGTAGCGGCTGAACTGTGTGTAAGACATCTTGAGGCCGTAGTTGATGTCCCACTTGCGCAGGTTGAGCACGTTTTGGATCCACGCGGTGGCCTCGAGGGCGTTGATGTCATAGTCATATCCGTAGCGGTCACCCTTGTGCACCTCGCGGTCGGGGTTGTCAAGGTCGTTGTAGGTCATGTCGAGGTTGTCGCGGAAGTCGCGCTCGGCAAACGAGTCGGTGTCGCGCCAGAATTCGCCGCCCAACAGGTCGACAACTTTCTTGAAGTAGTTGCCGTGAGTGTAGTTGAGCGATAGGCCGGCCTGCAGCGACAACGACGAGGTGAGACGACGGTCGATCATCGAGTTGAACATGTAGCTCATCAGGTCGGATGTGCGGTTGCCGAGGATGATCGAGGCGCCGGCGCGTTTGGTCGGGTCGGTGATGCTTTGGTCTGCTAAGTTGTTGAGGAAGTTGGCGTTGTAGATCTCGTCCCACTGCACCTGACGGAAAGCGTCATCGTGCATCCAGAGGTCGGTGTACTGGTCGATCTGCCCCTGCTCTGAGAAGAACGAGGGGAGACGCTTGTAGTTGTCGGGGAGGGGATTGTAGCCGCCGGCGTTGTAGTCAAACGACGACTTGGCATAGTGGCTCCAGCGGGCTGCCACACCGGTGTTGACGGTCGTCTTGTCATCCTTGTAGAGCCAGTTGAGCATCGCGGTGGGGTCAAACTGCTCGACGACCGAAGATGAGCGTTTTTTGCCGTCCTGATAGCCCCACACGGGGTTGTAGAGGTTCTTGCCGGTCAGGCTGTAGGCCTCTTTGACCGACGCACGCTGTGTGGCACGCTGTATGGGAGCACCAAAGGCGGTGAGGGTCAGCGAGTGGTGACGGTTGAACTCTTTCTCGAGCGAGATGAACACGCCGGCCGAGTTGTACCATGTGCCGGGCACGATGCCCTCGTCGCTCCAGCGGCCGATGGCGCTGACGGTGAAGCCCCAGCCGTCGCGGCTCATGCCGGTCGAGTAGGTGGCCATTGCGCGGAGCATGTAGTTTGAGTTGGTGTAGGCGAGCGAGCCGTTGAAGCCCGGTGCATAGCCCGATGTGATGGTCGAGTAATTGATGGCGCCGCCGATGCCGCCAAAGCCGTAGGCCGATGCGCCTGTGCCGATGGTGGTCGTCTTGTTGCGGAACGCACGCGATGTCATGCCGCCAAGCATCGAGTAGCTAAAGTCGCCGCGACCCAACGAGTTGAAGTTGAAGCCGTTGATGTACACCGAGGTGTATTGGCGGTCATAGCCGCGGAAGTTGAAGTAGGTGGGCTGGAAGTTGTAGGACGCCGCGTTGTAGTAGATGTTGTCTGACGCGCCGGCCAGGGCTGCCACGGCCTGTGCCGAGCTGTCATCCTCGTCGAGCAGATTCTCGTCATAGTACATCTCGCGCGACTCCTCGTAGAACGCGCTCATCATGCCGCCCTCGGCCTTGAGCTGGATCACGCCCAATGATACAATCTGGTTGTTGAACAGGTCAACCTCAGTCTCGCCATCCTCATATCCGTAAGCGATGGCCAAGATGGTTGCGTGACCTTGTTGAACGTCGGTGAACAGGAAGTCGCCGCCGGGGCCGGTGGTGACTGTGACTCCGCTCTCCAACATTGTCACGACGGCACCCCCGATGGGGTTGCCCGTGTCAGAGTCGACGACGCTGCCCGTCACCGACGCATTTTGAGCCAGTGCCGGCAGGTAGGCCGTCAACAATAACAAGAGAAACAGTTTGAGTTTCATAACGTATTGATTGGTTGTTAATTGATATTGAATTGTCTTCATGGTCATGTAGACACCGGCAGAGCAACCCGCCGTCTGCTCTGTTAGCAGATGTGATCGGCGATTGCCCGCTTATGTCCTATAAGACCGCAAATTTACGCAAAAAATTCAAAAAAAACCAAAAAAAACACCAATGCCTCAAAACTTTTCGCCAACTCCTCCCCAACTCCTCGGTAACTCCTCGCCAACTCCTCCCCAACTCCTCATTTCCCCTACCGCTCCGGCCATACAAATCATTAAAAAAAATGATATTTTACATATATGTCAAATTTTGTTTGTATATTTGCATTGTGAATAATGAAAAGAACTATGAGTGAGGTCGAACTTTTATTGGTAAACAGCAGCGATAGCTGTACCATGTACACAATTCAGTTTCTGTCGGATGACAAAAGCGAATTTGAAAAATTTATTTCAAAATTTCGCGATGATGCTGTCTTAAATTCAGATTTCCAGACAATTATGCGTTTTGTCGAGCAAATATTATCAAATGGTGCATTGGAGAGATATTTCAGGCCCGAAGGAAAAATGCGAGATTCGGTTGTTGCACTTCCCGTTATTAAGTCTAAATTGCGTCTTTATTGCCTTCGTTTAACAGACAAAATTCTGGTGTTGGGTAACGGAGATGTCAAAAAAAGCAGAACTTATGATGAAGATGAGACTCTTCAAGGTTATGTTATTGATTTGCAGAGATTTGAAAATCTCATTAAACGCGAAGCCCGTGCGGGCAATATTGTAATTACCGCGAAAGAAATCAAGGCTGATAAATCTTTTGAGTTATGAGAACTGCCAATATAAATCTTCAGGAACTTTTTAATGAAATTCCTGTGGCCAAACGAGAAGAGGCTCGTCTTTCGTTCGCTATATCAAACAGATTGGATGCGCTTATGAAAGAGAGGGGGCTTAATCGCAGACAGCTTGCTGACGCTGTCGGCAAGCGACCCAATGAAGTCACGCGGTGGTTGAGTGGCGAGCATAACTTCACGATAGCTACCCTCGCGATGTTGTCTACATTCTTCGGTCAGCCGATTGTGACTGTAGGTTAGTGATCTCGCACGGCTCGTGCGTCCGCGTATCCGGATGAGATAAGACGTTGATTGTCAAGTGGACGCACGAGCCGTGCGTCCCTACAAATCACCTGATAATACTCTTGTTACAAGGATAGCCTGATGCCGGGGTTAGCGGATGTTGCGGGGGTGGTGGGTGAGGATTTGGGTGCGGAGGGCGGCGCGGTCGAGGTGGAGGTAGATCTCGGTGGTGGCGATGCTTTCGTGGCCGAGCATCTGCTGGATGGCGCGCAGGTTGGCTCCCCCTTCGAGCAGGTGGGTGGCAAATGAGTGGCGGAGGGTGTGGGGCGAGATGGTTTTTGTGATGCCGGCGAGGTCGGCGAGCTGCCGGATGATGTAAAAAATCATGACGCGTGTGAGATGACGTCCGCGGCGGTTGAGAAAGAGTGTGTTTTCTTGTCCGGGCTTGGGTGTGACGCGCAGGCGGGTGTCTGTGATGTAGGCCATGATGCAGTCGAGGGTGGTGTCGGCCATCGGCACCATGCGCTGCTTGTCTCCTTTGCCGATGACGGTGATGTAGCCCTCGTCGGCATAAATGTCTGACAGCCTCAGGTCGCACAGCTCGCTCACGCGCAGCCCGCAACCATAGAGGGTCTCGACGATGGCGCGGTTGCGCTGTGCCTCGGCGTTGGGTGGAATGGCGGCGATCATGGCGTCAATCTCGGCGACCGAGAGTGTGTCGGGGAGATGCCGGCCTGTGCGTGGTGACTCGAGCAGGGCTGTGGGGTCGATGTCGATGTAGTTTTCGAGGCGGAGAAAGGTGTAGAACGATTTGATGCCCGAGAGGATGCGTGCCTGCGAGGTGGGGGCGATGCCGAGGTCGTGGAGCGTGGCCATGAAGGTGTGCAGGTGCTCGGGCTGTGTGTCGAGGAGACTGATGCGGTTGTCGTCGAGGTAGGCGATGAGCTTGTCGGTGTCGTCGGTGTAGGCCTCGATTGAGTTGTTGCTCAGTCCGCGTTCGAGGCGCAGGTAGGCGTTGTATTGGTCGCGCAGGCGTGCCGTGTCGGTCAGTGTCCTTTGAGCCATATGCGATACTCTTGTTTGGGGAGGTCGTGGCGGCTGACCATGATGGCTTCGCGGTCGTTGGTGAACGACATGACGTGGGTGGTGTCGGTGCGGAGTGTGTCGTAGGCCCGGCGCAGCTCGCTGTCACGCAGGTCGGTGAAGTAGATGATGCCCTCGTCGGCGAGTGTGCGCGACAGGAGGCGAGTGTCGACCGGGGGGGAGGTGACGATGAGCATCGGGCGTGCAGCTGTGCCACCGGGGATGAGGGCGGCGGTGTCGGTCATCAGGTGTTGGGGATCGTGACCGATGACGGTGACGTGTGAGGGGCGCAGATGTGCGACGATGCGATAGAGGCGGCGCAGGATGTGTCGCAGAGGCCCGGCGGCGTCGCGACCGGCACAGAGGCGCACCAGCGGCGCGTAGTCATAGCGGTTGCGTGGGCGTCCGCGCAGTGTCTCGCTGACAAAGCGGTAGGCAAACGGTGAGTGTATGCCAAAGCCGCGGCTGCGGTGCCAACGTCGCAGCGCGGTGCAATAGTGTCTCAGTGTGCCTCGCAATTGGTTCATTTGCGGAGTTTTAGGAATGTGTAGACCAGTGCGCCCGTCAGCAGCAGGTAGGTGATGATGATGGCTATGGTGGCTGCGGTGCCGGTGGTGTGGAGCGAGTCGGGGTCAAACCACATCTCGACCGTGTGCTCGCCGGCGGGGAGCCGCATGGCGCGGAGGATGTAGTCGGCGCGGCCTATCTGTGCCTCCTTGCCGTCGACGGTGGCGTGCCATCCCCAGGGGAAGTAAACCTCAGAGAACACCGCGACACCTCCGTTGGCTGAGCGTGAGAGGTATTTGAGTCGGCCGGGGGCGTAGTCGGTGAGGATGATGGTGTCACCCTCGGCTACGGCTGACGCGCGTCCGAGCAGCGGCTCAAAACGGGTGTCGGCGACCGCTGTGACGGCGGGGTTGAGGTCGTCGAGGGCCGCCATCTCGTCGTCGGGAGTGTTGACATAGTCTATGCGGCTGACCCACCATGCGTTGCCAAGGGCATACGGGTTGTATTGCACGTCGGTGGCCGACGGACCGGTGACGACATAGCGGACGTTGAGCATGTCGAGGACGGCGGGGTTGTTGTTGGCAATCTGTCGGTCGATGATGTCTTGATAGCGGCGCAGTTTGGCGGCATGGTATCCGCCGACGCTCTTGTGGTAGTAAGATGGGTCGGCATCGCCAAAGCGTGTGAGGTCGAGTACGCGATAGTCGGGGTCGGTGTCGGTGAGGATGGCGCGGTCGGCCTCGGTCATGGCGATCGGTGCCGACATGGGGGGTGTGGTGAAGCTGTCGGCGTTGAGATAGCGTTTGTTGACCGAGTAGAGGTCGGCAAAGACGAGGATGCCGATGGCGCCGACAGCGACGAGGCGACGGCTGCGGGCGTCGCGGCTGAGGCCAAACCAAAGTGCGACGCCACCCAAGAGGATGAACATCAGTGACCTGAGCGAGTCGGCACTGACCATCTCGTGACGCAAGGCGGTGATATACTCGGCGACACGCGGGTTGTGGATGCTGAACTGTGAC
>CAZKYR010000037.1:0-10844 GCA_964557035.1 uncultured Bacteroides sp.
GAAGGTTTGCATAAAAAGCGACATGCTGCAAATCAGCTGATTGGCCTGTCGCCATATATTGTTTTTGATTCTTATCTGACACTTTGACTTCACGACGTCCAAAAGGTTTAATCGGCCGACAGATTTTTTTAATTATTTTTGAAAATTGTGTAATTTGATGCCGCGGAGAGCGTTTTTTTTGTGTATGTTTGCAAAAACGACTGTAAAAGCGTAACTTTGCACCGTTTTTTAAGGTTACAATTTATTTAGAATGAAGATTGCAATTGTTGGCGTCAGTGGCGCTGTCGGTCAGGAGTTTATGAGAGTGCTGACCGAGCAACAATTCCCGGTGGACGAGCTGTTGTTGTTCGGCTCGTCGCGTAGTGCCGGCCGTACCTATGAATTTAGAGGTAAATCTTACACTGTCCGCGAGTTGCGCGACAATGACGATTTCAAGGGCGTGGACTTTGCCTTTGTGTCGGCAGGTGCCTCGACGTCGCTTAGGTTTGCTGATGTAATCACGCGCTATGGCGCCGTGATGATTGATAACTCGAGCGCATTCCGCGCTTGTGACGATGTGCCTCTGGTGGTGCCCGAGGTCAATGGCGCTGATGCGCTCGATGCGCCCCGCAACATCATCGCAAATCCCAACTGCACCACCATCCAGATGGTGGTAGCCCTGAAGCCGATACACAACATCTCGCCTATCCGTCGCGTGCATGTCGCCACCTATCAGGCTGCCAGCGGCGCCGGTGCCATGGCGATGCAAGAGCTTGTCGAGCAACATGCCCAGATTGTCCGCGGCGAAGAGCCGACGGTCAGCCGGTTTGCCCATCGGCTGGCCTACAATTTGATTCCGCATGTCGATGTGTTCCAGGACAACGGCTACACCAAGGAGGAGATGAAGATGTTCACCGAGACAAAGAAAATCATGCATGCGCCCGACCTCAACGTCAGCGCCATGTGTGTGCGCGTGCCTGTGCTCCGCGCTCACAGCGAGGCTGTGTGGGTCGAGACCGAGCGTCCGGTCAGTGTCGACGAGGCGCGTGCCGCCTTTGAGGCTGCCCCGGGGCTTGTGGTCATTGACGAGCCTGCTGCCAACCGATACCCCATGCCGCTCGACGCCGCCGACACCGACCCGGTGTTTGTCGGCCGCATCCGCAAAGATCTCACCAACGACAACGGATTGACATTTTGGGTCGTAGCTGACCAGATCAAAAAAGGTGCTGCCCTCAATGCCGTGCAGATCGCACAATATATCCTTGCTCACCGCTGATACACAACGGGGGCGTCAGCCTCGCTGAGGCCCCCGCACGATATTTTTGTTAACCTTAAACTAACCCTACCGACACCATGACTTCTCTCCCGTTGGCAACCAATCCGGTAGCAATCTTTTTGATTGTGCTGCTGATTATTTTGTTTGCCCCGGTGTTGCTCAACAAGCTCAAGATCCCCCACATCATCGGCATGATCGTGGCGGGTGTGGTCATCGGCCCTCACGGCTTCAACGTGCTGGCCTATGACAGCTCGTTCAGCATCTTCGGCCAGGTGGGGTTGCTCTACCTGATGTTTCTTGCCGGTCTTGAGATTGACATGTACCATTTGCGGCTCAATCTCAGGCGCGGCATGCTGTTCGGGTTGCTCACGCTGTTCTTGCCGCTTGTGGCCGGCATGCTCGTGAGCGTATATGTGCTTGGCATCGGCTGGCTGACAGCAAGCCTGTTGGGCGCGATGTATGCCTCGCACACCCTCATTTCCTATCCCATTGTCACCCGCATGGGCATAGCCAAGACAGCGCCCGTGCTGATAGCTATCGTTGGCACCATCGTCGCCGTCATCGGCGCGTTGCTTGTGCTCGCTGCCGTTGTCAACATCCAGGACACCGGCCATTTTGACGTCATGACCCTGGTGTGGCTGGCCGGCAAGTTAGCCGTCTATTGCGCGGCAGTGATGTGGGTCTATCCCAAGGTCACCCGCATATTCTTTAAATATTACGGCGACAAGGTCACACAGTTTGTCTATGTGCTGGCGATGGTGTTCCTGTCGGCCTATCTGTCGTCGGCGATCGGTCTTGAGCCGGTCTTGGGCGCATTCTTTGCCGGACTGGTGCTCAATCGCTTCGTGCCCGACACATCCCCGCTGATGGGGCGCATCGAGTTTGTCGGCAACGCTCTTTTCATACCCTATTTCCTGATCGGTGTCGGCATGATGATCGATGTGCGCGTGATTGCCAACGTCCACACGCTCTATGTGACCGGCATCATGCTCGCCGTGGCGCTGGCGTCCAAGTGGCTCGCCGCGTTTGTGGCGCAGAAGTGCTATGGGATGGTGAGCGCCGAGCGGCGCGTGATGTTTGGCTTGACAACGGCTCACACGGCTGTGGCGCTGGCTGTGGTGACTGTGGGCTACGAGATGGTCGATGCCTCGGGTCATCGCCTGATGGACGCCACGATTCTCAACGGCACCGTGTTGGTGATTTTGATAACATGTGCGGTTGCCCCGATCGTCACCTCGCGAGGTGCGCAGACGCTGCGTGTCAGGATGCTCGAGCACGGCGACAACGACCGTGACGCCGAGCGAAGCGTGCCCAACACGCTTGTGCCGCTTCCCAATCCGCCCACGACCGCACCCCTTGTCGAACTGGCAATCATGATGCCTGCCCGTCAGAACGAGCGCTCCGCATCACACTCGCTCTTGGCACTGTGCATCCGCAATGACAACACCCCCGCATCGCGTACGCACGACACCCACGCCCCCGAGTTGGCCCGTCGCACCGCCTCGGCCCTCGAGACCGACATCGATGCCTTCGGTCGCTTTGACCTCAACACCGTCACCGGCATCATCAACGTCATCAACGAGCGCGACATCGACGAACTGATAATGGGAATGCACCGTCGCACCACCGTGATTGACTCCTTCTTTGGCTCCAAGATTGAGCAGCTGATGACATTGACCAACAAGATGATTGTTGTGTCGCGCTGTTTCATTCCCATCAACACGGTGCGCCGCGTTGTCGTCTACATGCTCGACAAGGCACAGTTTGAGACCGGATTTGTGGCGTGGGCAAATGCAGTGGCCAACATAGCGCGCTCGCTCGGATGCCGCATGATTGTGTGCTGCCGTCAGGCACAGCAGGTGTGGGTGCGAAGTGCCCTCAAACCAAAAAAGACAGGCGTACGCCTCGAGTTCCGTGAGGTGCAGGATGCGTCAGACTTCATCATCCTCTCAAACCGCGTCAAGGAAGATGACTTGTTTGTGGTCGTCGGTGCCCGACCCGCATCGCTCTCTTATTCGTCAGAAATGGTGGAGATGCCCGGCTATCTGCAAAAATATTGCTCGTCAAACAACCTGATGTTCATCTATCCCGAGCAGTTTGGCAGCCATGATGCCGGTGACTCGTTTGCCGACCCGTTGCAGGCCGACATCAACCGCACCACACCGCCGTGGGTTCTCAAGCTTGTAGCCCGCTGGCGCCGCCTGCTCTCGCTCAACGCCGCCTGGCGCCGCCATCACGACCCCTCTGACCGCCTCAAACTCTGACCGTCCCACCGCTCCTATAAGTGATGGTTTTCTTTCTCATGTATTCTCATGTATTCTAAAAAAAACGCTGATAATATTTTGAATTCTAATTATTATTGGTACATTTGCACATGAATTGAGGAGAGAAGAGTCTACCCTCAATCGGTAACATAAAGATAGAGCGTTTTTGCTTATTCCTCTTCACGAGAATCGCCAAATTTTAAGTCTAAGGAACAAGCAGTCAAAAACGCTCCACGTTTGCGCTATATCCCACCCCAATTAGCGCGGGGTCGATATATCGTTAGGGCGTGGGGTGGGACTGTTTATTTAGACTGAGGCGTTTGGCGATGCCGCGTGAAGGATAATCAGTGAACATTACCCACGCTTTCTGCATCAATAAACCACTTAAAGGCCGACGAGGGGTAACTGAGGCAAAGTCGTATTATGGATAAGATTGTCTCACTTAAAAACATGTGGCACAGGTTTTTTGCTGTCGCACTTTGCACGTCTGCGCCGTCTATGGTTGCTCTGGCCACCCAAGTGAATTATGGAGGTATAGACTATGATTTGGATGAAGACGGTGTCGCCTATGCAATAGGGTATGATGGTGTGACCGCCAATGTAATTTTGGTCAGTCATGTAGTGATAAGCGGCAAAGAATACCAAGTCATAAACCCTTTTGACATATCACTGTCGGCTCAGGATAATATCGTGAGTATTGATGCTTCGCAAGCAGAGCCCTATATATCCTCTCTCAGCGGGTGCCGAAATCTGGTGACTGTTAAATTCCCTGATAGTCAGACTTATTTGCCCGAATACCAATTCTATGATTGTCCCTCTCTTGATCTTAGAAGTGTCTTGACGCCAAATATAGAGTACACCGGCGAATATTGTTTCGCCATGAGCGAACCTACCCCCATGGGTACTTTTGATAATATTGATATCAGGGTTTGCGGGTATAATGCCCTTAAAAACCGGCTCTATTCAACCGTGATTGTCGATGCGTCTACGGGTTCATTGTCCGATTTTGAAGTTCAGGCGATAAAGACTCTTGATGCAAGAGGATTTACCATACGTGCTGACTGGGATAGTCAGTTTGAGTCTCTCGAAACTCTCATTCTAACCGACGGCAGCATATTCATAGATGACTTTTTCCCTAACATCAAGTCAGTTACTCTCAAAGGCAGTATCGATGAATGTTCTATCAGGCCTTATTCTACTGCTCTTGATAATTTTGAAATTGACTTTAGCAACGCGACTCAAATCAGCGAGTGCAACATATCAAACATTACTTCTGTTGCCTCACTTAATATGGCAGGTAAGGTAAGAAATCTCAGCGTGAGCAAAATGCCCGCTCTGGTGACGCTTACAGGCCTCGAAGGTGTGACAACGGCTTATATTCAAAATTGCAATGCCCTCACAAAGATTGAGCTGCCGGATATCGAAGAATTTGGCTCGGAGGCATTCGCCTACAACACATCTCTCAAAGAAGTCTATTTGGGCGATAAACTGCGCGAGATCAGCAATCGAGACACCTTCTACAAGTGCAACTCTCTTGAAGATCTGATCTTTGGCGGGAGCATCGAGCAGTGGCTCGGAATAGTGCAGTGGATTGATGAGTCGGAGTCGTCAAGTGCGATGTTAAATAAGGTGCCTAATTTTTGGTATGGCCACGGCAACGCAAAAATGACGAAACTAACCGAGCTTAACGCCTCTCATGTCGGTGACTGTGATAAAATCGGCATAGGCGCTTTCACCGGTTATAAGGGCTTGACCAAAATTGATTTACCTGCTTCGGTCAAGTCAATAGGTACATCGGCTTTTGCAAACTGTGCAAATCTCACCGATATCAATATCCGGGCAGAGCGTATAGATCAGCATGCATTTCTTTCGTGCAATGCTATTAACAATATTACTATAAGCGACCATCTGAACTATATCGGGCCGGCCTTTAGTAATTTTGGCTATCAAAATCAGGCCACTGTTAATTTTCTCGGCACTCCTAATCAATGGATGAAAATTGTCCGCACGTCAGTCAGCTATCTTGATCCCTGGAATCCTGAAGGCGGCGAAGGCGTGTCACGTTTCGGCACTCCGGCTATACGCACTAAAGAGTTGTTGTTTAATGGCAGTCTTGTTGAAAATCTCATTGTTGAAGATATTGAGCAGATAACCAACGCATTTGCCGGTGATAAGACCCTTAAGACCCTAACTATCAAATGTGCGGGGACTTTCCCGAAAATTCAGTCCGGAGCTTTTGCAGGCTGCACACAACTCGGTGTGATTGCGGTTGAATACACTGCGCCACGATCAGCAAACTTTGAGCACGCAGACGGTTTTGAGGTAGGAGAAGAAGCATTCAGAGGATGTCAAGCCCTCAAAGAAATCGGAGTGCTCGACTATATAAAGACGATAGGCAAGAATGCTCTCCTTGGCACACAGTGGCTCAATGATCGGCCTGCTGACGAAGTCGTATATCTTACGACTGAGCGCGGCGAGATGGCCTACACCTACAACGGCACCCCCCGAACGGGCACAAAATTGGTAATCAAGGAGGGATGTGAGGCAATCAACAGTATGGCATTCGACAGTCCGGGGGCAAGTGACGAACCTGATTTCAGCGGATTCTGCACTATCGACATCCCGGCAAGCGTGAAGTACATAGGTTATGAGGCCTTAGACGGTATTAGATTCAACGGAGATTTCACGCTCCCTGCTACGGTTGAGGAGATAGGCTCAAATAGCTTCAACGGAGAGATCGACACATTTACCTTTGAAGAAAGCCCCGTGGAGTTAAAGTCACCCGACGAAGTGCAATCAAACTTATATCTCGCAGCCGTTAAAAATTTGAACTACAACCGAAATTTTGACTCGAACATCAGTGTACAAGGCTTGGTCGGTTGCAGTGAAGTGAAGTTCGGTTCAGATTTAACAGAAGTTACGGACATGATGACGGTTCCCTATTCGGCTACGAAGGTCTATTCGTTCAGTGCCAATCCTCCGGCGTGCGGCTTCACAACAAGTATCTGGAATCCGGGTACGCTAATCTATCCGCAATTTTCAAGTGTAGATTTTGACAAATGCGTACTTTATGTTCCCGCAGGTAGCGAAGAGGCTTATCGCAACGCGGACGGATGGAGTATGTTCACCCAAATTCAAGCTTATTCGTCGGGGGTTGAGTGTATTTCGTCTGATAATGCAGATACTCGCGTTCTTCGCCATTATGATATCAGTGGTCGCGCTCTATCGCCCGACGCAAAGGGCCTCCATATTGTGGTCGACTCGGACGGGAAGACCACAAAACAAATAGTGAAATAAACCATTCATCCCGCAAATGTCTCGGATGAGGGTTGCATCATTCATTTTAATGCCGCACCCCAAAAAATGCGTAACTTTTGGGGTGCGGACTCATTTTGATTTCTACTATTGCGTATTATCAACATTTGTTGAGAGATTTTAATTTTATTCTCTGTAACTTTGCGGCAACGAATTAATAATCAAAACCAATGAATAAAAACTTGCTCTCACTCGCTGTCGCGATGCTTGCGACCGTTAGTGCGCTCGCTTCGTCACACGAGCAGGTCGACAGCATCAGCACGCAGGATCTTAATGAGGTTGTCGTGGAGGCTCTTGACCGCCGGCTTGGCGCTGAGGTTTCGACATATCTCCCCACGGCAAAACAGAAGGAGGCTTCGCAGACTGCCGCTGATTTATTAAATCTGATGGCGATTCCTCAGCTGAGGATTTCGGCTGACGATGAGATAAAGGATCTGGCGGGCAAGAGCGTAGATGTTTTCATCGATTTTCTCCCGGCTACAAAACAGGATATGACCGGCATGCGCATGCAGGATGTCAAGAAGGTTGAGTATTATGATTATCCTACCGACCCCCGTTTTCTCGGCAAGGCGCACGTCGTCAATTTTGTCATGCAGAAATATGAGTATGGGGGCTATGTGAAAGTTTATGCGTGGGAGAATTCCTCTGACGCCGGACAGGCAAGCGTGTATGGCAAGCTGCAGTATAAGAGGATGACGTTTGATATTGCCGGCGGAGCGTTCTATTTAAACACCAAACATGCCGGGAGCGACATCTATGAAACGTACAGGTTGCCGCAGCCCGACGGTTCGCTTAAGGTCTTTGAGCGCAATTCAATTCAGACCTGTGCCAAATGGCGCGACCACACTTATTGGCCCACCTTCAAGGCGCTCTATTCTTCAGACAAGATCATACTTCAGAATGTGATAGGCGCTGATTTCAACCGGACGCCGGCCAACGATCAGTCGGGCTATGTAGTGTATTCGCCTGAGGTGTCGCCGCGCGCTGACTATTCCAATTACACGGCCAATCGCGTCAACTCGCTGTCATACAGCGGCTATTGGAGCTTTGTTCTCAACGACAACAATTCGATAACTGCCTCCCCGCGTTATGCTTATTCTCACACCAACACCGCGAGTCGATATGTCGAGGCAGGGAAAGGCGAATATGACAATGCGGCAAAGGATAATTCACATGAGTTCAAGGCCGACGTGACCTATACGCATTCATTCGGTCGGTGGGGCAGCCTCAATGCCATTTGCCAGACAATAATAATTGCCAACAGCACAATTTATTCGGGCACGGCTAATACGAGCGACAATGCTCACACCTATCGTGTCGGCCCGGGCGTGCAATACAGTCTGTCGCGTGAGAAACTGTATGCGATGGCCGGCTTTGGCTATCATTGGGACCGTCAGGAGTATATGGACTACAAGGAGAACTCGGGTGCCCCGTGGATTGATTTTTCATTACAGTACACCCCGACCGAGAAGCACTCGGTCAGCGGTGATTTTCACCACATGAAATCGATACCCTCGGCAAGTAACCGTTCGGCAGCAGTCATTCAAAGCAATCCGCTGATGAGTTACACGGGCAATCCGAATTTGGTCTCATACGGCAGTTATGATGCCGGGGTGTACTATACGTTTGTGCCCGACAACACATTGAGCCTGTCGGCCTATGCCAACACCTGGATTGTCGACAACAGATACGTGTTTGATTACACCCCCTCGTCGACAGGTATCTTGCGTACAGTCAGGCAGCCGGGCGGCTCTTACTCACAATGGAGCTATGGCGTGTATGGTACACTGCGTCTGCTTGATCGCAAACTGCAGCTGGCGGCACAATTATATGGCACGTCAGTGCGCAACGGTGAGCCCTATAACTTGTATAAGACTCATTTGGCCTATGTATTTCAGGCAACCTGTTATCTTGGCAACTGGACCTTGTCAGGCCTGTATTGTTCGCCCACAGGCTACCCCGACGGCTGTATGGTCGGCACGTGGATGAAGACAAAAGCGTTTTACCGACTGCAGGCCGGGTGGTCAAATGCAACGTGGAACTTGCAGCTGCAGGTCGCAAATTTCGCCCGATGGAACTGGCGTAGTGAAAAAGGTGTGATGCACAACCAATATTATGACAAAAATGAGCAGATATATTCGATCAACGACCATGCTTTGGCGCGCCTTGCGGTGACATACACCTTTGGCTTCGGTAAGAAGATAAGTGTAGGTGATGAGGCATCGCAGATATCGGGCGCCGGGAGCGCCATCCTGAAGTAATCATCTTCCAAGGTGAGTCAGAGAAAAGAATGCGTCAGAAAAAATGCATGAGGCTGTGCGCGGTTTTGGTCGTGGCACAGCCTCTTGCATTATTTTTTTAGTCTCCGGTAGTTGTTCGGGGGGAGAATCAGAGGTTGTCGGTGGCGGCTAACTCAAACAGCTTGAGGTAGAGACGACGGTCGACGTCGGTGAGCTCGCAGCGGCGGCGGGCCATGACGCGCTCGGCGGTGTCAAAGAACATCTCGGGTGTGATGTCGCGCAGGCCGGTGTCGTGGCCGCCCATCTTGAACGAGGGTATGTGGGTGCGGGGAAAGCCGCCGCCAAATATGTTGTCGCCGACGCCGGTGACCGTGGCGGTGTTGAACATTACGTTAATGCCGGCTTTTGAATGGTCACCCATGATGAGGCCGCAGAACTGCAGCCCTGTCGGCACGAAGCTGCGCTTGCGATAGTTCCACAGCTTGATCTCCGAGTAGTTGTTCTTGAGGTTTGATGCGACGCATCCTGCGCCGAGGTTGCACCACTCGCCGATGACGGCGTTGCCGAGAAAACCGTCGTGCGCCTTGTTGCTGTAGCCAAACATGACCACGTTGTTGATTTCGCCGCCGACCTTGCACCAGGGGCCGATGGTGGTGTCGGGGTAGATTTTAGAACCCATGTTGACGGTGGCGTGTGTGCAGATGGCGACAGGTCCGCGCAGGCAGCTCCCCTCCATGATGGTAGCTCCGGGGCCGATGTAGATGGGGCCGCCGGTGGTGTTGAGAAATGCGCCCTGCACGGTGGCGCCGTCCTCGATGATGACCATCGGGCGGTTCTCGGTGTCATAGCGCGGGCCGATGATGGTGTTGCTCTCGGGAACCATGCGCTCGCGTATGTTTGTGCGTGCGTTGAGGTCGTCGATGATGGCGTGGCCGTTGTTGATGAATATGTCGGGAATCATCTTGATCTTGACGGCGGTGCGCTCGAGGCTGATGGTGCGTTTGAACTCGCGCGACTCAAACTCCTCGCGGCTGCCGCGGTAGAGCAATGTAGCGCCGTCGGCGTCAGCGAGGGCGTCGCCGGGCTGCATCGATGCGACGGTGGTTGCAAACGACTCGTCGGCGATGGGGAGGATGTGTGATGTGATCCAGTAGTTGTTGTCGGGGTCGGTGTCGTCGCAGATGAGGGGGAATTTCTCGGCCAGATAGTCGAGGGTCAGATGCGATGTCGTGACAGGCTCGTCGGCAAACAGTCTGAGCCATTTGTCGGCGATGGTGGTGATGCCGACACGAAAGGCGGCCACCGGACGCGTCATCGACAGTGGGAGTAGGTCGCGCCGGATGTCGGCGTCATCGACAAATATAATGTTGCGCATGTGGGGATGGTATTATATATGTTAAATAATATTAAATAATGAGTCGGGGGAGCGGTGAAGTCCCTAACGCGTGGCAAAGATACGCAACTTTTTGTCATCAGCCAACGGTTGCAAAAAAATAGGTAAAAAATAAGGGTTCAAAAAATAGTGCAAAAAATAGTGCTAAATGTTTGTGTGTTAGAAAATTTTGTTGTAATTTTGCATCGCTTTTTAGGGCATACTGTGTCTCATTCAGCGCTAACGTGTTGAGCGATAGCGCGTTGAGTGTAGATGCAGGTGTGTGTAAAAATGTGGATATAAACTTTAGAAGATTATAACAATAAAATTTAAGTAAAAAATCAACTAAGATGCCTACTATTCAGCAATTAGTAAGAAAAGGACGTGTGGCTCTTGAG
>CAZKYR010000038.1:0-10792 GCA_964557035.1 uncultured Bacteroides sp.
TCCAGTCTATTTCCTTTTCCCAGCGCTCCCAGTTCCAGAAAGGCATGGAATAGGGCGAGTAGTCGGCGGCCATGAATATGCACCCCTCGTCGGGGATGAATGCGCGGCGTATCTCGCGTCCCTCGTCGGTGCGCACCGGTATGTTTTGCAGATTGGGATTTGTCGATGAGAGGCGACCGGTGGCGGTGACGGTCTGATTGTAGGTGGTGTGGATATGCCCCGTGGCGGGATTGATCAGGCGTGGGAGTGCGTCGATGTATGTGGCAAGGAGCTTGCGCAGGCCGCGCAGACGCAGGATGAGGTCGACGATGGGGTGGCGCGAGCGGAGTTTCTCGAGTATCTCCTCTGTCGTGCTGTATGCGCCGCGTTTGGTGCGTTTGGCCTTAGGGTCGAGCTTCAGTTTGTCAAACAGTATTTCGCCCACCTGCATGGGTGACGCGATGTTGAACCGTTGGCCGGCGAGGTCATATATTTCGTTCTCAAGCTGTTCGGCCTTGGCCGTGAGGCGCTGTGACATCGCGGCCAATTCGGCTGTGTCGATGCGTGCGCCCTCGCGTTCCATGTCGGCGAGGACTCTTATCAGCGGCAGCTCGAGGTCGGTGAGCAGAGCTGACATTCCCTCACGTTCGACCTGAGCAAGCAGCAAGGGGTAGAGCTCATGAGTGAGCGACGCCATCTGCCCGTATATTGTCTGACGCTCTGAGGGGGCTATTTCGGCCCCGAGCTTGAGAGCCGTTGTCTCACCCGGGAATGGCCCGACATGCTTGTGCAGCATCTGTGCGGCCATGTCGGTGAGAGTGTGACGCCCCTCGGGTTGCAACAGATAGTGCGCGACGGCTGAGTCGCCGTAGGGCGCGGTGAACTCTATGCCGTTGCGCTCAAGGATGATCATGTCGCGCTTGACACTGTTGCTGACTATGGTGACGCTCCCTGACGCCATCAGTGTGCCGAGCGCATTCTTGAGCGTGTCGGCTGTTGTGGGGTTAAAGGGGATGTAGGAGGTGTCGCCGTCAGACAGAGCGATGCCGTCGAGCCGTGCGGTCATCGAGTCGGCTCCGGTGGCGGCCACTGCGATGGCGACGTGTGAGCGGCCGGCCAGACGCGCGAAGATAGCCTCGATGGCTTGCGGAGTGTCGGCGACGTCGACAGTTATCTGAGGAGTCGTGGGGGCGACGTCAAACAGCGAGGGGATGTCTGATGTCGCCGTCGTGTCAAACAGTGTCGGCTCGGTGGCTACCGTTGCGCTTGGCTGGCCCGGCAGTCGCGCGATGAGCGATTTAAACTCGAGCTCGGTGTAGATTTGTCGCAGGGCGTCATAGTCGGGCTCGCGGCGCACGAGCGAGTCGGGCGTGATGTCGCCCATCGGCACGTCGGTGCAGATGGTAGCGAGAAATTTTGAGAAGCGTATCTGTTGGGCGTTGTCGCGAATCTTTGTTTGCAGGGCGCCTTTGAGGAGGTCGGTGCCGTCGAGCAGATTCTCGACCGATCCAAACTCGGCTATGAGCTTGGCGGCTGTTTTTTCGCCTACGCCGGGACATCCGGGGATGTTGTCAGCAGTGTCGCCCTCAAGAGCCAACAAATCAATCATTTGCTTTGGATGCTCGATGTGATAGCGTTCGCACACCTGAGCAGGTCCGCAGATGTCATATCCGCCGCCGCGAGTGCGTGGCTTGTACATGAAGATGCTGTCGGTAACGAGCTGGCCATAGTCTTTGTCGGGGGTCATCATGTAAGTGTCATACCCCTCCTTGCCGGCACGTGTGGCGAGTGTGCCGATGATGTCGTCGGCCTCATACCCTTCGATCTGACAGATCGGTATGCGATAAGCCTCGATGATGCGCTTGATGTAAGGGATTGACAGCGTGATATCCTCGGGCTGGGCCTGGCGCGTGGCCTTGTACTCGGGGTAGGCATCGTGTCTGAAAGTCGAGTGTCCCGACGGATCAAAGCAGACGGCCAGATGGGTGGGATTCTCGCGGCGCATCACATCCTCGAGCATCGTACAGAAGCCGTAAATGGCCGATGTGTTGAGGCCCGAAGTGGTGGTGCGGGGCGCATGAATGAGGGCATAGTATGCACGGTAGATGAGCGCGTAAGCGTCAATGAGAAACAGTTTCATCGTCAATCGTTATAATCGACCACGAAGTTAGCTATTTTTTGCGTATGCACCAAAATCAACCTGTTTTCGCCATCATTCACAACGTTGCGGAAGACTTTAGAAAAATTAAATACCCTAATAACCAAAATATTGTACTGACATGTTGAGCGTTCTGTGATTATTTCTTATATTTGCATTCAAATAAAAGAATATCGCCGGCATCTGTCGGTTGAATCAAATCAGGGTATATTTGATTTGACCGATATGACTATGATTAACGAAATTAACATACTGCAGCACATTCTGATTATTAATATTTTAGAAATCAAATTCAACCTACAGGCAGCGGACATATTATGAACGAGGAAAAACAAGATGAATTGAAGAATTTTCAAAGATGGCTTTCCGGAATACCATACGAAGTGGCATTCTGGAGAAGCTATTACGGGAATAAAAAACGTAGAAATGACTTGTTTAAGTGGTCATGTTATGATAAGCCTTGCGCTTTAGATGATTTTGATATTGGCCAATATATTCTTTCACTAAATGTAGATAAGCCTAAGTTAGTTGATGTCGGGTGTGCTTTGAGCTACATGTTCAGCGGCAAAATCAACGGGAAAGATTACACGGTTGATTATCTTGACCCGTTAGCACCATTCTACAATAAAATCCTTAGAAGATTCAAAATTAACAGGCCTCAAATAAAGTTCGGAATGATTGAGAGCCTTGTCGGAACATATCCGCCCAATACTGTCGATTTTATACATGTCCGTAATGCTCTCGACCATTGTTCAAATCCTTTAAAGGGAATCATTCAATCTTTGGTTATTCTTAAGAAAGGAGGTGTCCTCTATCTTCATCATCATAGAAATGAAGCTGAGAACGAAGCATATAGAGGTTTTCATCAGTTTAATATTACTGAAAAAGATGGTGATTTGATTCTTTGGAATAAAGAATGTAATATCAATGTCACATCAGATTGTAAGGATTTTGCAGATATTGTGACCACTGTAACGCCAAAGGGCGAGATTGTGGCTGTCATTACTAAAAAAAATGATGTTCCTGCCTTGTTCTATAATCCCGATGAGGTTGCTATAAGCTTGACTATCGACATCCTGGCGACAGTGGAATATTTCCATAGTTTCGGAAGGAGTGCTAAATATCAGGTAAACCGGCTTGTTTGCACTATAGGACATTCAATAATGCGACTTGTCCCTTATTCAATTCTTAATAAAATCAAACGAATAGCAGGGAAATAAGAATATTACAGTTCGATCAAAACGGTGCGCTAAATCTTCCGCAGACTCGTACCCTGAAAAAATTCTATCCCCTCGCCGGGCATCAGTCCGGCGAGGGGATAGAAGTTGATTTACAGGTTACTCACATTAGATGCGGATGCGGTAGGATTTTTCGTTTTCGAGGACTACGGCTTCGCCGGGGTCGTGCAGGCAGAAGCTGTCGGTGTTGTCGGTGGTGTAGTTCTCAAAGTCGCAGGCTGCCTTGTAGTCGCCCTGGATGTGCATCGGGAAGAAATTTTTCACCTTGATATTCTCGAGGAACAGGCGTGCTCCCTGTGCGAAGTCCCGGCCTAAGCGCGGGTCGACAGGGAAGAAGACGATGTCAAGGCTGGTGTAGTCCTCCATGATGCGGTGCATCTCTTTGACAAATGCGTTGTAGGCGCGGCGTACCTCCTCTGGGGTTGACTCGTTGTTCCAGTGCCAGTAGTTGAGGTCGCCGGCGTGGAAGATTGTCGTGCCGTCTTTGGTGGTGACGACAAAGCTGACGCCGAGGTCGGTCGAACCGTACACGCGTACGCGGACATCGCCGGGCAGATCCTCAAGTCGGTCGCCGGGCGATACGCCTTGCACGGCCAGACGGCTGTCGATGCCATTGGCGGGCACGTCGTTTGAGACGATGTAGACGCGTTTGTGATTTTGCGCCATGTTGAAGATGTCGGGAGTGTAGTGGTCGGCATGTCTGTGCGATACAAAGAACAGGACGGGCAACTCGGGATGCTCTTTGAGCAATCGGGGGAGTGCGTTTGCCGGGTCGCGATAGTAGTCAAATACCATCAACACTTCGGGTGTGACGACAGCGAAACCGCTGTGGTCAAGATAAGTTACGGTTTGCATAATATACTTGTATTTTGGTTGTCGTGCGATGGGTCTTAGCGGGTCAGAGGCTGAGAGCGAGCCCGTCGTAAGCGAACTCGACGCCTTGCGGCAGCTGTGCCGACACCTCGGCGTGGCATCCCATCTGATGTGCCATGTGCGTGAGCAATGCGTGCCTCGGACCGATTGCCTTTATAACGTCGAGAGACTCCCTAAGGTTCATGTGTGAGGGATGTGGCTCATGGCGCAGGGCATTGATGACGAGTGTGTCTATGCCTCGCAGGGCGTCGATGGTGTCGGCGGGCACCGATGAGGCGTCTGTGATGTACCCGAGTTTATGGCCGATGCGATAGCCGAGAATGTCGAGCGTGCCATGACGGACCGCCAACGGCATGATCTCGGCCCCGCACACCGCGGTCGGCTTGAATTCCTCGACGTCGTGCAGGTTGAGCCGGGGTGACCCGGGGTAGGGGTGAGGCCCGAAGCAATAGGGCATGCGCTTGACGATGGTGGCTGCGACATCGTGGCGGCAGTAGATGTTGAACGGGTCGGGGTGACAGTATGGGCGCAAGTCATCGAGACCCCCGACGTGGTCGTAGTGTGTATGTGTAATCAACAATGCATCAGGGCGTGTGTCGCGGGCAAAACGTAGCATCTGTGTGCGAAAATCGGGGCCGCAGTCTATCAGCAACGATTGTGAATTGTCGAGAGTGACCAGTGCCGAGCAGCGCATGCGGTTGTCGCGTGGGTCACTTGAGCGGCATGTGTCGCAGTCGCACCCCAATTGAGGTATGCCGGTTGAGGTTCCCGTGCCTAAAAACAGAAGTTCCATATCAGTTTATCTGTGTGAGCAGGTCGTCGGTGAAGGTCAGGGTGCGCCCGCCCGAGTAGGTCCATTTCTCGTGCACCGAGCTGTAGCCGTATCCTCTCTCGATGTCGTCGGGTTGTCCCAGCGCCATGCGGCACTCGCGGCGCGACATGCCCAAGCGCACCTCGCCGCGTGTGATCAGCGCCCTCACCTCAGGGTCGATGTTGTGGTAGCGCAGCCACGGGTCGTCGGCTGCAAAGATGTGTGACGGCGTCTGTGTGCCCCGGCCGAGCCACACCGAGCTGACGACGTCGCTCCCCTCGGGCAAGAACAGAGCTCTGAGCGGATGAGTGTCATTGCCGGCCACTATACCTGTGATGCGCACCGGCACCAGTTTGTTTTGCGAGGAGAGGGGATTTCCCTCGGCGTCGAGCCAGCGAGGTGTCATGATGTAGAACGTGCGCCCCGACAACGTGGCGTCGGCGCGGCTGACCATGTCGAGGTCAATCGTGAACGGCACGCTCAGCTGACGGCGTGCCAACAGGGTGTCGGGAGGAGTGTTGATGCGATATACAAGCGGCACGTCTACCCCTGAGGCTGTGAACGTCAGGTCGGTGACCGGTGAGCCGGCGATGTTGGTCGCCCGTGCGAACGAGCGATAGCGCAGTGTATCCCCCTGCTTGATGGTGATGTCGGGTGGCAGAGCTTCAAAAAGCATTGTCACTCTGTCATCGGTGACATAGAAAGGCTTGCCCTGG
This sequence comes from uncultured Bacteroides sp., assembly GCA_964557035.1. Classification (GTDB taxonomy): domain Bacteria; phylum Bacteroidota; class Bacteroidia; order Bacteroidales; family Muribaculaceae; genus CAZKYR01. Next base: position 5,776 of record CAZKYR010000038.1, read on the forward strand.
CCCCACTGTGACAATGGGGTCGGGGCAAGCAGGATGGTGTCGAGACTGTCAGTGCCGGCGCCTGAGACATCGGCGCCGTGACGGTGGACGGTGCGTTCGGTGATGCGTGGTGTCGACTCGATGCCGGTGAAGCATGCAGTCATTGACACCATGCATATCAAGGCCGGTATGACAGCGGTTGCTCTCACTCGGCAGCCTGACGGGGCGTGATGCCCATGTTGTAGAAGATGAACGAATAAATGTCGGTGAACTCGTCGATCACCTTGCCTACAGGTTTGCCTGCGCCATGCCCGGCCTTTGAGTCAATGCGGATGATCTTGGGAGCGTCGCCGGTGTCGGCGGCCTGCAGTTCGGCGGCATATTTAAACGAGTGAGCGGGCACCACACGGTCGTCATGGTCGGCGGTGGTGACCATGATGGCGGGGTAGTTCACGCCGTTGCGGATGTTGTGCATGGGAGAGTAAGCACGCAGATAGGCAGCCATTTCGGGCGAGTCGTCGACTGTGCCGTAGTCCGATGCCCAGTTCCAGCCCACGGTGAAGAGGTGATAGCGCAGCATGTCCATCACGCCCACGCGGGGGATGGCGACTTTGAACAGGTCGGGGCGCATGTTGACGGTGGCGCCCACAAGCAGACCGCCGTTTGAGCCACCCTCGATGACGATGCGCTCGGGGTTGGTCCACCCTTCGTTGATCATATATTGGGCTGCAGAGATGAAGTCTTCAAACACGTTGAGCTTGTTGAGCTTGGTGCCCGCCTCGTGCCATGCCTCGCCATACTCGCCGCCGCCGCGCAGGGTGGCCTGGGCGTAGATGCCGCCGTTGTCGAGCCACATCAGACGGTTGGGTGAGAACGAGGGTAGCAGCGACACATTGAAGCCGCCGTAGCCATAGAGGTACACCGGGTTGTTGCCGTCGCGTTTGAGGCCGCGGCGATAGGTCAGGAACATCGGTATCATTGTGCCGTCAGTCGAGGGATAGAATACCTGTTCGGTCACATAATCCTCGGGGTCAAAGCCCGATATGGCCGGTGTGTAGAGCATGTCGCTGCTGTCGGTGGCCTTGTCGTAGGTGAAGACCGACGGGGGATAGAGGAACGAGGTGAACGAGTAGAAGATGTCGGGATATTTGTCAGATGTGCTGACGGCTGTCTGTCCGAATGTGGGAAGTGTGATTTCACCCTTGCGAGTGCCGTCGAGGTTGTGGATGTAGATGTGGTTGGCAGCATCTTGCTCGTAGGTGAGGATGAGGTCGTCTTGTGAGAACTGTGCGCTTTTGAGGACCGCTTGTTGCTCGGGGATGACCTCCACCCAGTTTTCGCGCTGAGGTGCGTCGAGGGCTACTGACATCAGACGGTTGCGCGGCGCATCGCTCGAGGTGACGAAGTAAAGGCGTCCGTTGCGCACGCCGACGGGGTAGATGAGGATGTCTTGTTTGTCATACATCGTCAGCCATTCGGCATCGGGGTTGGTGAGGTCGCGCACCATCACGGCGTTGCCGAATCCTTGGCCACCGGCGGTGACAAGCAGGGCGTCAGAGCCGGGGAGAACGATGGCTCCGTGGAAGTGGAGCGGGTTGGCGGGGTCGCTGAACACTGTCACATCCTCGCTCTGCGGGGTGCCCATTTTGTGGTAGCGCACCAGGTGGTTCTCGTTGGCGGCCGAGAGCTCCATGCCCGGCTCGGGCGTGGGGTAAGCGCTGTAGAAAAATCCGTCGCCATACCACTCTGCGCCGGTGAATTTAGCCCACATGATGTGGTCTTCGAGCTGCTGTCCGGTGGCGGTGTCAAGTACATAGATCTCTGTCCAGTCGCTGCCGCTGCGCGACACGGTGTAGGCGGTGTATTTGCCGTCGGGCGACATGTATACGCCGGTCAGGGCGACAGTGCCGTCGGGCGAGAGCGTGTTGGGGTCGAGGAAGATTTCGCGCGGGCCGTCGGGGGTCTCCGAGCGATAGAGGATCGACTGATTAGATAGTCCGTCGTTGTTGTACATGTAGTATTTGCCGTCGTGCTCGCGTGCGGGGAGTCCCTGTTTGCCATAGTCGTTGTAGCGTGTGAGGGCGGCGCGTATCTTGTCGCGATGGGGGATCGGTGACCGAGATTGCTCTGTGACAGCACGTTCGGCCTCGACCCATGCCAATGTGGTGGCGGCTGTGTCGGCCTCGAGGGGACGATATGTGTCGACGACCTCGATGCCAAAGTAGTTGTCGGTGACAGGCGCCTTGGGCGCTTGCGGATAGCTCTGTGGAGAAGCGGCGGCCGCTGAGGCGGCGGTGATGGCTGTGAGTGCCATTGCTGATATGATTTTTTTCATGATTTGAGTTGTTGAGAGGTGTTGGTGTCAGCGTGTCATGATTTTCAGCACGAGATGGTCTGTCTCGGTCATGGCATCGCGTCCAATCGATGTGAGGTTGTGTATTGTCGTGTCTATGTCATCGTCTACGATGCCCTCGGTCGAGGTGACACAGCGGTCATTCATGGCCAAAATGGCTGAAATCAAGGCCGATGAAACGCCTGTGGATACTTTGATGGCGCAAGCGGGTTTGGCTCCGTCACACACCATGCCGGTGAGGTTCGCGATCATGTTTTTGACGGCAAACGTCGCCTCGCGATATGAGCCTCCCATCAGGTAGACCAATGCGGCGGCGGCTCCGGTCGAGGCTACCACGCAGCCACAGAGGGCCGAGAGGCGTCCGAGGCTCTGTTTGATGTATATGCTGGTGAGATGCGACAGCGTGAGGGCGCGCACGGTGTGCTCCTCGTCGGCGCCGATTGACTCGGCGTAGCTGACCACCGGCATCGTAGTGGTGATACCCTGGTTGCCGCTTCCTGAGTTGGACATCACGGTCATCGGGTCGCCGGCCATGCGCACGTCACACGCGCCGGCTGTGTGAGCTATCATCATCAGCAGCGGCCCGTCGCCCATGAGGCTGCGCCCGTGTTTGATGAGTGTCGAGCCGACAGCGTGGCCATATTCCCCGTCAAACGATTTGCGGGCGGCGGCCATGTTGAGCTCCTTGGCCTCAAGAATGAATTTTATCTCATCTAAGGGTGTCTCGGTGGCAAACTCCCACACTTTTGCCATGTCGAGCTGCACATCCTCATGGCCGGCATCGGTGCTGTCACCGGCCTCGGCGAGTTTGTCGAGGAGTGTTCGGTCACCTTTGCGCAAGAGGACAAAGTTGGTGTGGGCGCCCGAGATGACTGCCCGTGCGGTGTCGTCGTCGCTGCCATGGACAGTGACGTCGATGTGTAGCTTAGAGGGGGCTGCCGGGTCGTGCGACACGGTGATGCGCCCCTGGTCGATGTAGCTGCGGCCACGCTGCACGGCTTCGTCATTGACATCGCGGAGCACCTCGAGGCTATACTCGCTCCGGCCGATCAGCGCGCCTAAGGCGATAGCTATCGGCAGGCCAATCATGCCGGTGCCCGGAATGCCGACACCCATGGCATTTTTGAGGACATTGCCGCTCAGTGCCACCTCGATGCGCTCGGGCGTGCGGCCCAGCAGCTCGGTGGCGCGAGCCACGCACAGCGCCACGGCCACCGGCTCGGTGCATCCCATGGCGGGGACGACCTCGCGTTTGATCAGGGCGATGATGTTTTCGCGTTCTTTTTTATCAAGCATTATGGTAAGGATTTAGGTTGCATATTGTTGTCACTGCAAAAATACACATTTTTGCCGACCTGTCAAAGAAAACGTCTTCCTTAGAGCCTGTTGTCGGCAAGAAAAAAGGCCACAAGCCCGGGTTGGGGTTGTGACCTTTAGGTGATCCGGCCGCGATTCGAACGCGGGACCGTCTGCTTAGAAGGCAGATGCTCTATCCAGCTGAGCTACCGGACCGATCTGTCAAGAGGCTGTGACCGCCTCGCTTGTGACTGCAAAGGTACATGTTTTTTTTGACACTACGCGTGTCAGTTCTGATTTTTTAGTCAAAAATGCTTAACTTTGCACCGCGATGAAGTCATATTTGCGAATATTATTTGTTTTGGCGGCCCTTTTGGCTGTCGTGCTGCCGGGTCGTGCGCAGATCATCACCACTGCCGAGAACCCGGTGGTCATCAACACCGACAGCGTGCGCCGTGCCTTTGACAAAGGCCCCTCGTTTGGCCTCTACAAGGACAATTATTTTATTTTTGGCCCGGCGATAGGCCCAAAAATCACTAAAGAGAACACAAACATCAAGTTCCAGATCTCGATTTCGCAAAAGCTGACCAAGTCTACCTTGCCGCTCGGCACGTATCTCTATCTGTTTTTCACCCAAAAGGTGTTTTGGAACGTTCTTGAGAACTCGATGCCGATGACCGACCTCAATTTCAACCCCGGGTTTGGATTCGCCAAGCCGCTGTTTGCCAAGGGTCGCTATATCGGCAAAATCATTCTGGCCTTTGAGCACGAGAGCAATGGCCGCGACAGCATCTGGTCGCGCTCGACCGAGCGATTGTCGCTCGGCGCCAACATCATCATAGACAACAACATTTCGGTCCATGGCAAGTTCTGGGTGTCGTATGTCGACGGTGTCAACAACAAGGACTTGCTCAAGTATGCCGGCATTTATCAGGTGGGCACGACCATCACATCAAACAACAAGCGATGGATCGGCTCGGTCATACTGACAAAGCGCAAAGATTGGAATCCGTTAAACTACAACACCACGCTCGAGCTCTCCTACAAGCTGTCAAACAACCAAAACCAGTATATCTTCATGCAATACTACAACGGCTATGGCGAGGGGATGCTCGATTACAACAAATTTCACTCACAGTTGCGAGTCGGTATTGTCATCAAGCCAACGTTGTTTAGCGACTATTGATTGGTAATCGACAGTCATTCAATGTCTTGGTGCAGGAGGTCAAATAATTTGATTAAAAATTTCAAAAAAAATGGTCAAGCTATTGCACAGGTAAAAAATAAGCAGTAATTTTGCAACGCAAAAGCCTCGGAGGGGGCGTGCGAGTTAAGCTTCAATAGCTCAGTCGGTTAGAGCATCTGACTGTTAATCAGAGGGTCGTTGGT
>CAZKYR010000039.1:0-10668 GCA_964557035.1 uncultured Bacteroides sp.
GAGTTGCGCATCGACATGCGTGTCGAGGCGTCATATTGAAAATTGGGGTGCTCGGCGCGTGCCTTCTCGAGCTCCTCGGGGGTGTCGAAAGCGATGTAAGCCTTGCCGTTGTCGAGCAGCTGACGCACATATTGGCGATAGATGTCGCGACGCTCGCTCTGGCGATAGGGACCGTACTCGCCGCCATAGCCCACACCCTCGTCGATGCCGATGCCAAGCCATTTGAGAGCCTCGATGATGTAGGCCTCAGCGCCTGGCACAAAGCGGTTTGAGTCGGTGTCCTCGATGCGCAGTATCATCGTGCCACCGTTCTGACGGGCAAAGAGATAGTTGTAGAGAGCGGTGCGGACACCGCCGATGTGCAGAGGCCCTGTCGGTGACGGGGCAAAGCGAACGCGAACCGGTCTTTCCATACTTTTTGTTCTAAAATTTTTTGCAAAGTTACTAAAAAATCACAAAAACGGCGCCATATACACCGGCAAATAGGTCGTCATTCCCTCGTGTCGCAAATCTTTGGTATATATCAGATAGCGATTATTGACCCTTGATGAGAATTTTTCGCAGAATATATCAAGCGATTTATGGGCTTTATAACCCGAAGACTTCACCTCGACCGGCTCTATTTTTGTGCCATGCGAAAGCAAGAAATCCACCTCGTAAAGATGATTGCTCGTATCTGACTGCCAAGTGTAGTAATAGAGCTCATGTCCATTGGCTTTAAGCATCTGGGCAACAACATTTTCATAGACATATCCCAAATCGGCGCTCAATTTGTCAGACAACAGCTTTTCGTAGATTATATTTTCAGTGAAATTTTTATCCCAAAATGCGAGCGTGATAAACAGACCGGTATCACAGATGTACATTTTGAATTTATCAAAAGAGCGATGCAATGCCAGGCCGACATTCGGGTCGTTGGCATGATAAGCGAGATTGACCACCATTGAATCTTGCATGTCAAATATTGCCTCTTTCACGCGCTCATAGCTACGTCCGTCGGTCACTGATGACACTTGATAGCGCGAATAATTGGATGTCAATTGCGATGGTATTGCCATGAACATTTTTGACGCGTTGCCCGTGGGGTCGATTTTGATGAAATCTTGCTCATAGAGTTGGATTATAGAACGTTTGACTGCGTCAACTTTTTCCATATTGTTTGTCTCGATGTACGTGCTGACGGCTTGTGGCATTCCGCCTATAAGCATGTAGAGTCTGAAATTTTTCATCTCCGCTCTATTACCTGCGTCGCCCAAGCTTTTGCCTGAGGTGAATATTTTTTTGAGCATCTCCACATAGTTCTCGCGGCCTAATGCCATGTTAAATTCTTGATAGTCCAACGGGTATAAACAGAGGCTATACTCTTCGCTCGGTATAAGTATGTCTTTGACATTTTGGCGTATCGACAGCAAAGAACCTGTCTCTATGTAATCATATCTCCCGTCTTTAACTAAATATTTGATTGACTGCCGTGCTTTGGGACAATTTTGTACCTCGTCAAATATGATGACCGAATTTCGTTCGTGCAATTCCGTGCCATAAATCATTTGCAGACGCATGAATATATAGTCAAGGTCAGAGATGTCATTGAATAGATCGCGAACCTCCTGCGGGCAAACTGTAAAATCAATTGCAATATAGGTCTTATATTCATTTTTGGCAAACGTCTCGGCCAATGTTGATTTGCCTACACGACGTGCGCCCTTGATGAGGAGTGCCATCTTGCCGCCGAAATCAGATTTCCATTTCAGCATGTCATCATATAGCTTGCGTTTGAATATCATAATTATAATATTTTTTATGCGCAAAATTAATACAAATGTCGCTCTCCCCCAAATTTGAATCGGGTAAAATGTCGCTCTCCCCCAAATTTGAATCGGGTAAAATGCCACTCTCCCCCAAATTTGAAACGGCCAAAATGTCGCTCTCCCCCAAATTTGAAACGGCCAAAATGTCGCTCTCCCCCAAATTTGAATCGGGTATAAAATAAAAAGCATTGACTATTGTGATGATAGCCAATGCTTTGTGTGTGATGTGCCGGATGCGGCTTCTTAGAATACTTTTTTGGTGGTGATTGAGCGGCCGTCGTCAAAAGTAGTGGTGACGAAAAATACGCCGTGACCAAGGCCGGCGACATTGATGTTGGCAGCGCCACGCTGTTTGAGAGCCAGTGCGCCGGATGCGTCATAAATCTCGATGTCGACAAAATCTTCTGAGGCGTTGATGCTTAGGATACCACCTTTGACGGTGACTGTCACCTCGGGCCACTCATCGGCATAGACGGGTGCTACACCCGACACGGGGAGTGTGCCCTCTTTGACGCCCTGAAAGAACATCGACACGGGGATGTCGCCCTGCTTGTCGGCAAACACGGCGTCGGGGACAGAGATCTGGATGCTGTGCTCGCCTGCGGTGACGGGGCCGAGGTGGATGATGCGGTTGTCGATGACGTCGCCGGGACACCAGTTGCTGAACGACTGCCACTGTTCGTCTGACTTCTCGACAAAGGAGTAGATGCCGTTGCCTTGGGTGTTGTAGATTCTGAACGGCTCGCACGAGGTGCGCCCCGGTTTGTAGATGAGGACTGTCTCGCCGTCATAGTTGACATAGTGCATGCGGCGGTTGTACTCTTCGCCTCCCGAATTGGCGCCGTGGTTAGATGTGACCAGCACGATTTGTGCATCGGCGACATCCTCGGGCACCTCAAACTTCCATGTCTTGATGGTCTTGCCTAACTCGTCGGTTGCCAGCTCGTTGTAGTTGTTGAGGTTGTGAGGACGATACTCGGGCGTCTTCATGACGATGGGGACGAGCACGTTGTTGTTGGTTTTGGGGGCCGGGTCGTTGGTGACAAACTCGAGTGTGCCGGCAAAGACATCCTGGTGGTTGACACATCCGCGTACCTGCTGCTGAGCGGCGTAGGGGACGCCAAAGAGCTCAAATTCGAGCCAGAGGTCATACTTTTCGCGCAAATTGGCGTCACGCAAAATCAGCGACATATAGTCCATCTTGTAGTAATAGGGGACTGTGTCGGGCTTGCGGTTTTTGTTCATGAACGGGGTGATGAAGCGGCCAATCTCAATGCGGCTCACCTCATCAAGCGAGTAGGTCTCGCTCCCTTTGGGGACGAGGGCGAGATTGACATTGCCGATGCGGTCATAGTTGTCGCAGAGCGCTCTGACGCTGACGCTGAGGTCGAGAATGTCGCCTACTTTGTCGAGCTGCTCGTCGGTCAGTCTTGTCGAACAGAGGTAAGTGTAATGGCGCAGGACGCCGTCGGGAGTCTCCATATCCTCGGGAAAATCGGCGAGGCGATAGCCGTCATAGAACACAACATCGTCATACACAGGAATATATACCTGTGCTTTGGAGGCAATGGCACATGCGCCAAAGCCGAGTAGAGTGAGCAAAAATTTCTTCATTAATCTTTAGGCATTAGTATTTTATGCAAAAGTAGCGATTTTATGCCTAACTGCCAAATTTGTTACTGACTTGTCACCGATTTTCTCACGATGGGCGGTCTGATTGGCAAAAATTAGAAAAAATAAGAATTACAGACTAAAAAAGTGCCAAAACAGGCTAACCGGTTGACATAATTTGTTGTAATTTTGCACCCCAAAAATGCATCAATTACACACATGACACCAATCAACCGTTTTTTGCTGATTTTGTCAGGCGCTGTCGCTCTTACCTCGTGTGGAAATAAGGGCGCTGACACAGCCGACAACAATGTCGTCCACAATGTTTTTGTCATCACGCCCGAGGTGGTGGGCGAGTCGACCGCGCGGTCGTTCGCGGCTGTCGTCGAGGAGGCACGCACGATTTCGACAGGATTCAAGACTGCCGGGCAGATTGAGCGCATATTGGTAGATGAGGGTGACTATGTGCGTGCAGGACAGCTGCTCGCCATGCTCGACACCGTTGACTATGCCTTGGGTGTGCGCCAGCTGCGAGTGCAACATGCACAGATGGCCGACGAGATGGAGCGCCGTGCCAAGCTCCATGCAGCAGGAAGTATGAGCGACAACGACTATGAGAAGGCACGTGCGGGATATGAACAGTTAGGACTGCAATTAGCTCTCAATGAGAATAAGTTGCGCTATTGTCGCCTCTACGCGCCGTCATCGGGCTACATCACCAAGCGCAATTTTGAGCCGGCCGAAATGGTCGATGCCGGCACTCCGGTGTTTGAGCTGATGGATAATTCACACCTCGAGGTGGTCGTCGACCTGCCGGTGTCTGAGTATATGCAGCGCGAAAATTTTGTCGGCTTCACCGGCCACACTGCCTTGCAGCCCGATGAAGCGTTCGCGCTCAACATGATGAGCCTGACGCCGCGCGCCGACAACAATCAGCTCTATCAGCTGCGTCTGTCACTTCCCGCAGGGTCAGGTGTATCGCTCACGCCGGGCATGAATATGACCGTCGACATCACTACGGCGGGCACGGGCGAGCGTGCTGTCGTGCTCCCGGCGCAGGCACTGTTCGACCGCGACGGTGTGAGCCATGTGTGGGTCTATGATCCTGACAGTTCTACTGTCAAGGCGGTGGCCGTGACCGCTACGCGTGGTGTCACTGACGACAAAATGCTGGTGACATCGGGCTTGACCGGATCTGAACGGATTGTCCGCGCCGGTGTGCATCATCTCACCGATGGCGAGAAAGTGAATGTGATTGACGAACACTCTGATACGAACATCGGCAACGTCTTGTGATGGAAAAGGTTACTAAATTTTTCATGCAGCGTCGCACACTGTTTTGGGCGGCGATGGCGGGCATACTGCTGCTGGGTGTCATCAGCTATGTGCAAATGCCCAAGCTCGAGGACCCGGCTGTCCCGGTCAAGCAGGCATCGGTCGTGATTGTGTACCCCGGCGCCGACGCTCACACCGTCGAGCTTGAGGCTGTCCAACCGGTGGAGGATGCGCTGCGGACACTACCCGATGTGCGTAAGATTAACAGTGAGGTGCGTCCCGGTCAGGCGATTATCAATGTTGAGTTTGTGATGGAGCTGCCGGCGACCGAGCTCGAGCAGCATTTTGACATGGTGCGCCGCAAGACAAAAGATATTGCGCTTAAATTGCCGCAGGGGTGCATGGAGCCGATTGTGGTAGACGACATGATGGATGTGTACGGCATGTTTTTTGCGTTCACCGGCGACGGATATGACTATGATGAGCTCGAACGCTATGCCAAACTGTTGCGAACAGAATTGCTTAAGATCAGCGGCGTCAAGCGTGTCAACATAGGCGGTGTGCCGTCTGAGGTGCTCAACATTGAGTTTACGCCCGAGCAATTGGCCCGCAACGGTCTGATGCCTACACAAATAATGATGGCGCTGCAGAGCGCGACAAAAACAGTCGATGCCGGCACCGTCAAGGCCGCTGACGAGCGTATGTCGGTGCAGGTCGACAATGCCGTTGTGACTGAGCAAGAGCTCTCTGACCTTCTGATCGATACGCCCGACGGCAAGAAGGTGCGCTTGGCCGACGTGGCCAAAATTTCGCGCAAATATCAGACACCCGAGCGCAATCTGTTTTTTGTAAACGGCGAGCCGGCCCTCACGATTGCCGTGACGCTCGAAAATTCGGCGGTCGTGCCTGATGTCGGCAAAGAAGTTGACAAGTGCATAGAGCAAGTGATAGACCGCATGCCGGCGGGCATGGGGGTGGAGAAGATTTTTTATCAGCCCGACAAGGTGTCTGACGCTGTCGAGGGCTTCATGCTCAACCTGCTTGAGTCAGTGTTGATTGTGGTGCTGGTGCTGATGTTCACCATGGGGTGGCGCAGCGGTGTCATCATCGGTTTTGGACTTGTGCTGACGGTGGCGTTGTCATTCCCGATTCTGAGCAATCTGGGCACGACGCTGCAACGCATCTCGCTCGGCGCCTTCATCGTGGCGATGGGTATGCTGGTCGACAATGCGGTCGTCATCATGGACGGCATCCTGGTAGACAAGCAAAAGGGACTCAAAAAAGAGACCTATCTCTATCGCATCGGACGCAACACGGCATTGCCGCTGTTGGGTGCCACGGTGATCGCCGCGAGCACGTTCCTGCCGATATATATGACCCCGGGCTCGGCCGGCGAATTTGCCGGTGACCTCTTTCTGGTGGTGTGCGTGAGCTTGTTGGTCAGCTGGATACTTGCCCTGATACAGGTGCCTGTGTGTGCCGATGCGTGGCTCAAAAAGGGTGAGAGCGTCAAGGAGACGGTTGCCGAGATAGAGGCGTCGGCTCCCAAGCCCAATGTCATCAATCGAGTGATTGAACGGTTGTTGCATTGGCTGATAGGACATAAGGTCGTTTCGCTGGCCATGGCGGCTGTGATATTGGTGTCGGCTGTCATCGGCATGACCCGCGTGCGCAACGTCTTCTTCCCCGATTTTGACTACAGTCAGTTTGTGATCGAGTGCTATTTCCCGCCGCAGGCCGATGCTGACGCCGTGCGCGCCCGCATCCTCGAATTGTCGGACAGCGCGATGGCCTACCCGGACGTGACGCGAGTGTCGTGCTACACCGGTGGCATGCCGGCGCGTTACACTCTGGTGCGACCTGCGCCGACCGGGGGTGACAATTATGCCGAGCTGATCGTAGACACCAAAGATTTCAAGACGATGCAAAAGCTGACGGTGGGATTGCGAGACAAGTTGCGCCAAATCGCGCCGGAGGCCTATATCCGCAGTCGCAAATATAATTTTTCGATTTCGTCATCACACACTGTCGAGGTTGAGTTTCTGGGCCCAGATCCGGCCGTGTTGCGCCGACTTGCCGCCCAAGCCGAACAGATCATGCGTGAGTGTGAATATGTCGACCCCTATTCGGTGCAGACCAACTGGGAGCCTCGCGGTCGCGAGCTGACCTACCGTTTCTCGCAGCAGGCAGCCATGCGAGCCGGTGTGAGCCGCTCGGATGTCGGCAATGCGCTCAAGGCGGCGGGCGACGGCATGGCCGTCGGCGTGGTGTCAGACGGCGACAAACTGTTGCCCGTACAGATCACGATGCGCAATGCCGATGGCTCGCGCGTCAGCGACCCGGGCTCGATGCCGGTGTGGTCGACAGCCAATGTGCACATCGACCCGGCCGATGTGACGGGCCTGATGACGGGCGCGACCTCGGGGAGCGAGTTGACCAACCGCATGTTCCGTTCGACCATGCTGGCCAATGTGACCGATGAGGCAAGCATCGGTTGGGACGAGATGCTCATCAACCGTCATGACGGCCAACGCGCCATCCAGGCCGAGTGTGACCCTGACGCACACAACCACGATGCTACGCCCGCCAAGGTGCTGGCGTCAATCTCAGAGCGTATCGACAGCATCCCCCTCCCCCCGGGCTACACGATGCGCTATGTCGGCGAGGGAGAGACATCAGGCGAGGCAGTCACCAAAGTGTTCAGTACGATGCCGCTTGTACTGCTGCTGATTTTTGTGGTGCTGTTGATGCTCTTCAACAGCTGGAAAAAACTGTTTGTGGTGCTTGTGTGCTTCCCGTTCGTGCTGTGTGGCATCGTGCCGTTGTTGCTGTTGACCGACACGCCGTTCACCTTCCTGGCTATTCTCGGTTTCATGGGTCTGATAGGCATGATGGTCAAGAACGCCATTGTGCTCGTCGATGAGATTACGCGCCTCAACACCGAGGAGGGAGTCGAGATTTACAAGGCCATCATCGACGCGACGCTGAGTCGTGTGCGCCCGGTGCTGTTGGCCTCATTCACGACGATTGTGGGTATGATACCGCTGATAACCGACCCTATGTATTCATCATTGGCGGTTGTGGTGTGCGGAGGCCTCTTTGTCGGCACACTGGTGACGCTGTTGCTGTTGCCCCTGTTCTATTCAGTCCTGTTTAAAGTCAAAAAACGATGAAACGAATATTCATATACCTGACCCTCACCTTATCGGCGTTTGTGAGCGCGTCGGCGCTGACTCTCAATGCCGACAGCTGTGTGGCCATGGCGTTGCGCAGCAATGCCGACCTGCGTGTGGCGCAGAACGCCGTGCGTCAGGCTGAACTCAACCGTCAGGTGGCACGCACTGCATATATGCCGAATTTCAGCGGGAGCGCCACCGGCATGTTTCGTGCGCCCGACACCGAGGCGATGGGCATGTCGCTGAGGATGCGCGGAGTGTACATGGCCGGCATCAACCTGACACAGCCGGTGTTTGCCGGCGGCAAGATTATCGCGGCAAACAAGCTTGCAGGCATCGGTCTGACCGCAGCGCGCGAGCAAGTGCGTCTCCACCGCCTCAAGGTGATAGCCGACGCCGAGACCTCCTATTGGACCTATGTGGCCGTGCTTGCCAAAATCGAGATGATGAAGGCCTATCTGTCTCAGATTGACACGGCTTATAATCAGACAAAAGTGTCGTATGACGCCGGCATGATCACCCGCAACGACCTGTTGCGCATCGAGGCGCGCCGGTCGCAGGTGGTCTATCAGCTCGGACAGGTGACCAACGGCGCTGACTTGTGTCGCATGAGTCTGTGTCACACCATCGGTGTTGACCCTGACACTGCACTCACCCCCGCCGACGATGAGGTGCCGTCCGAGATTCCGGCCGACTTAGGCAATTACAACCTCGATTCGCGCCCCGAGGTAGCATTGCTCAAGGCTGACATCAAAGCAAAGGAGCAGCAAGTGAACATGCAGCGCGCCGACTTCTTGCCGACCCTGGGTGTGCAGGCCGGGTGGAGCGCCTATGGCGGTCTCAAGACCATCGGTCAGATGCAAGACGCGCAGGGCAACTATGTGCCGTTCAGCCAGGAATCCAAAGGTACCGGCTGGAGCATCATGGCCTCGCTGTCGGTTCCCTTGTGGCACTGGGGAGAGGGCATCAAAAAGGTCAAGGCGGCCCGCATCGATGTCGAGAATGCCCGCATCTCGCTCGACGACAACCTCAAGCTGATGAATCTTGAGGTGCAGCAGGCAATCAGCAATGTGCGGACAGGAGTCACACTGCTCGAATCGGCCCGCGTGGCAATGGATCAGGCCAAACTCAATCTGTCAAACATGCAGACTGCCTATGATCTCGGCCTCAGTCCGTTGACCGACCTGCTTGACGCGCAGAGCCAATGGCAGACATCATATTCAAATCTGATTGAGGCCGCCACGCAGCTGCGCATCTATTGCGTCGATTACAAGCGAGTGACCGCCCAACTATAACTCAGGCGGCGAGCCCCGCGGCCCCGATGCCAATATAGCCTTGAAGAATTTTTTTTGAGGTTGATGTCACCTTTGTCTCCTGAGATGTGTCTTATATACGAGATGTCTCAAAGACAACAACATTTATAATCATTTAAGGAGGTAAAATCATGGTATCAATACTCGTTCCCATCTTTGTTTGCGTGGTTCTTCCCGTGGCTGTAGTCCTAATCACTGCTCTCTCAAAAATGAACAGTGAGAACAAAAGGACCCAAATCATCATCAAGGCTATCGAGGCCAATAAGGATGTCGACACCGACAAACTCATCGAGTCTCTGAAGAAGCCTCAGAAGACCCCTCGCGAAATCCTCAATGGCCGACTACTGCGAGGGTGCATTTATTCGCTCGTCGGTGTGGTTCTCGCAATCGTCGGAATTGCAAACCTCGCCACCGGCTCAGAGTTTAGCGCCGACCCTGTCACCGTGTCTTTCGTTTTCGGCGGCATATCGCTTGCCATTGGCATCAGCTACCTCATAGTGTGGCAGGTGACACGCAAACAGGTCGATTCGGACGAATAAGCGATGACCCGCGAGCAGTTTGTAGAACATGTAGAGGGTACGCAGGAGGCGTTCAGACGCTTTCTTGTGGCCCTTTGCTGCGGTGATGCTGCACTCGCTGACGACATCGCGCAAGACGCGTATCTGAAGGCCTATCTATCTTGCGACAGTTTTGCCAATCCTGATAAATTCAATGCATGGATATTCAAAATCGGCTATAATACGTTTATCAACCACAAACGCTCTGAGAGAATCTGTGCCGATTATGATGAAGCGAGAAGTGTAATGTCATCAGTGACCGCCGATGCACAATTTCGCTACCAGGAGCTATATTCGGCATTGAATAAACTTCCGGTCAAAGAGCGCACCTCCGTGCTGTTGTTCTATATGGAGGGGTACTCCATTAAAGAAGTCGCTGAGATCGAAGGCGTTACGCAAGACGCAGTGAAGCAACATCTTTCGCGCGGTCGCTATCATCTTCGCGGCTTATTGTCAAACTCATAATTTGCACCTTATGGATGACGACAAACTTAAAGACCTTTTCAATAATTTCCGGCCCGAATTATCCTCCTCTTTTCAGTTTATGACTCAACTGCAAAAGAATATGGAGACGGTGGAAATACTGAAACAACATAATGTCGCGCTTAAAAAACGCAACAGACTGGCCGTGGCTATTGCCGGTGTCAGTGGCTTTGTCATGGGAGTCATCATGACGTTGCTATTTTCTTTGATTGGCGATTGGGTAACCACATTCAATATTTCCATACCGCGACTGAACGTCAGCAGTCTCACGGTTGACTACAGTTTTGTCGGCTGGATTGTCATGGCCGGCGTTTGCGTGATCACCGCAATGAACGCATACGAAATAGCTCTGGCAAAACTGACGCCCAAAGAAAACCCCGCGCGAGTCGCGCGGATCGGATAATGTGTTTATAGTCAAGCGAGTTGTAGGGACGTACGGCTCGTG
>CAZKYR010000040.1:0-10386 GCA_964557035.1 uncultured Bacteroides sp.
CCCGCCACTGATCCAGGCGGAAGTTATCGATAAGGATGAAAAAAAGCTTTTCATCGTTGTCGAGTATAGGAAACACCTTGCGTTTGAACAGATCATGACTCATCAGCGGACGCTCTGTGGCATCGTGCGATGTGATCCAGCTCTCGTAGTTGCGTTTTACGTATTTGTAAAACTCGTTGTTAGCCTCCTGCTTCTGCATCTCGAGCATCGAAGCCATGCCGGCATCTGCGCTTTCGAGCTGCATATCCCAGTATGTAAGGCGTGCATACAGTTCGCGCCAGTCGTCAAACGACTCGCATCGACCCATCATGTCGGCCAGATTCATGAACTCCTGACGGTAATCGCTTGTGGCCTGACGGCTGACAAGTTGCGGGCTATGCAGATTTTTCTTGATTGACAGCAGTATCTGGCTTGGGTTCACCGGTTTGATCAGATAGTCGGCTATACGGCTGCCTACGGCCTGATCCATTATGTTTTCTTCCTCGCTCTTGGTTATCATGATCACCGGGGTCTGAGGCTGCGTCTGCTTTATGCGTTGCAGAGTCTCCAGACCAGTGAGCCCAGGCATGTTTTCATCAAGGATAATAAGATTGTATGTGCGCGCGGCGGCCATCTCGAGTGCGTCTGCACCGTTGTTTACCGTCTCCACTTCGTAGCCCTTGCCGCGAAGAAACAGCACGTGAGGCTTCAGCAGATCGATCTCGTCGTCGGCCCAAAGTATGGTTCCAAGTCCGTTTGGCATAAGTTCGGTTTTGCTGTATTTGTAAAGTCACACAAAATTAATCAAAAATCTTCATACCGTTATAACGATAAAATGAAATAGAGCAACAATGAGCCAGGTGTATGCGATGGGCAATGAGGTACATGTGGAAAGCCTGCGGTTCACGTCCCGTAGCTGATACTTATATGCCTTATTGATAGGAGGATGACTACTTGCACGCTTAAAGGCAGGATCTTTTGGCGCAAAGTGTAAAACTTGTCGGTAATGGTAAATATGGCTATATTTGCAACCGCAACTTGACCCGGAATACAAGTCACATATTATAGATATAAAGCATATTCTCGAAAAATATATAACAGACTGACAGAATGAAAACATTGGTTGATCTGCATACCCATACGCTGGCTTCGGGCCATGCTTACAGTTCACTGCAGGAGATGGTGTCTGCTGCGGCATCCAAAGGCATAGAGGTGCTCGGAGTGACCGAACATGGTCCATCGATCCCTGACACATGCGGTCGGCTTCATTTCAAGAATATGATAGTTATTCCGCGTGAGATTCAAGGTGTGAAGCTACTTATGGGAGCCGAACTGAATATTCTTGACACCAATGGCACTATAGACGGCGACGATAAACTGTGGAGCTGGCTCGATCTGCGCATTGCCGGCATGCACAGTGTGTGCTGGAGCGGTGGTACCCGCCAGGAGAATACACGCGGTATGATCGCGGCTGTCAACAATCCGCTCATACACATTATCAGTCATCCGGGCGACGGTACGGCCGACATGGACTTTGAGGCTGTGGTAGAGGCTGCTGCTGGTGCGCATACGTTGTTGGAGATCAATTCGCACTCGTTGCATCCGGCTCGCCACAAGCTCACTGCGCGTGATAATAATCTGGAGTTACTGCGTCTGCACAAGCGCATGAATGTGCCTGTGATTCTTGGTAGTGATGCTCATATCAGCTATCAGGTGGGGTGTTACGACAATGTGCTGCCGCTGCTGCGCGAAGTCGACTTTCCGGAGCGCCTGATCATGAACACGCGTCCGCGTGAACTGTTTGAGTACATCGGTATTATAGATTTGCCTCAGCTTGCCTGTTATCGCAGCTGACTTGCTGGGTCAAACAGTTCGGCATCGGGAAGCGGATTCTGAGGCTCAACCTGTGGTTGTGGCTGCTCATCGTATGGCTCAGCTATTGACTGCTCCGTGCGTTCCTCCACGGTGTCATCTATGTAGCGGAAATACTCCTCAAACGATCTGCCGTGCTGTATCAGTTTATTAAAGTTGTCCACGCTTATCATTACCGGACGTACCTGCGGCGGCAACTGCAGTTGCTTGTCAGCCTCCATCACGCGACGATAGTGTGCCAGTTCGTCCATATTGGCAAAGCCTTTCACCAGAAGCATACCCAGGCGTCCGAAGTTCATCTGCTCGAGGTCGAAATCCTTTACTACAAATGATGAGAAATTATGTCTGGCCACATCGTAGAGCAACTGATTGGATGATACCGTGTCGGTAGGGAATAGCAGAACCAGCAACTGCGGCACATCGGTGCTGAGGTCAAACTCCAGCATGGTGTCATCATCTCCTGTAGCGGTCGTGTCGTTTGTCAGGCGGATATCCCACAGCATACCGCGCACGTTGCCTGTGCTTTCGTTGAGTTTGCGGCCTTGTTGCACACCCTTCAGATAAGCAGAGGCGAGTGGCGTTATGTCGGTCTGCGGATAGCGTTCAAGCAGTTCGCGCAGAGTCGATGCAAACTCCTGAGGCTTCTTTTCTGTCACATAGGCTAATGCATGCAGAAACATAAATTTTGGCATGATTTCGCTCAGCGGATAGTCGCGCATCATCTTCTCATAGGCACCGTGCACTTCCTCATTACGATTGTCAAGATAAGCAGTATAAGCGTCATCGTACATGGCTTGCTGACGTGCAGGCATTTCGCGCAGATTCTGTATATAGTTAGGGTCTTGCAGTGCCATGCCGTATTTCGAGTCGGCAAAGTCGTTGATTATAAGCTGACGCCAATGTTCGGCTTCGGCAGTCATACCACAGCGCATATACATCAGGTATAGGTTATAATAAGTGTCGAGGCGGTACACGTTGTCAGGATACTCGGTGAGCAGGCGCTCCCACTGTGTGCGTGCAGCGCTATTGTCCTCAAGTTTATCTTTCAGTATCAGGCCCATGTTGTAAAGTCCGTCCTGAATTACGTCGTGCGACGTCGCTTTGTCTTGATCCGTCATCGGTATCTGTGCCAGATAGTAGGCCGGATAGTGTGGATCCTTGGCCTCGTCGGCCGCTTTCTTCTGCTCGGGGGTTAGTTCGGTGTCGCCGACATTTGTGGCTGTTGAGTCCGATTCCGCGGTGGAGGAGTTATTGTCAATCTCGTCGAAGCTGAAAGAGGCTTTGTTGCGGCGACGCCAGTCATCCTCCAGCTTACGGCTACCCCATCGGCGCTGGAATTCGGTGCGTCCTGAGGCCACAGTGGCTGAATTATAGAAATACCAGGAGTCGTCGGTGTTGAGCGTGAAAGAGTTGGGCGCGTTGGAATTAGGCCGGTTTTGCTGGCCGTTGGCTTGCTGTTCGGCCAAATAGGCTTCGCGCTTGGCTGCCTCGGCTTCTTCGCGCTCACGCTTGTTGAGCTCGTCAATTATACGGTTTATCACGGCCATACGCTCCTCATCGGTCATGGCGCTGAGCCGTAGCAGGGAGTCCTGAAGTACTACGTTATGGCTGTATACTGCCAGTTCGTCAAGCACATCGCTGCGCCGCTTCAGCGTATCATAGTTGGGATAATTGTCGGGCAGTTGCGGCAACGCTTCAGCATATCGAGGCTGTGCCAGATCATATTTTCCCTGTGCAAAGTATATTTCGCCAAGTGTTATCTGGCTGATGGCCTTATCGATGCCGTTGCGTGTGGATTTCTCAGCCGCAAGTATGTAGTTCGGTATCGCCTTGGCTGTGTCCTGCCGGCTCATGTACAGATTGCCTATGGCATAATATATTTGGTCGAGATACTCTTTGTTGCGGTCATAGCGTGTCATGCGCTCGAGTGCGGCGACCTCAGGCCGGATGTCGGCACGGTCATAGACCTCGCTCTGCTTGATGCGAGCGTTGAATTTGGTGCGATAGGGAGCGTTAGAGGCCGAGCCGGCAGCTTTGAAGGCATCGTACGCCGCCTTGTTGTTGCCACAGCGGGCATAGAGCTGTCCCAAAAGAAATTGCAGACGTGTTTTTTGTGCTCCGCTCTCGAGAGCGATGGCTTGCTGCAGGTAAGGGATTGCCTCGGGGTATTGCTCTGTGCGGACGTAATAATCGGCGTAGTCGAGGTTGTAGAGACGGTTGAGAGTCTTGTTGACGAGTTTGTCGGGCTTGATGCGTTTGAGAATGACCTCCCCCTCAAACAGCCAGTCCATCGATATGTATGAGCGAGCTTCCCAGAGCTGGGCCTCGGTGACTGTCTCGGGGAGCCATGTGAAATGCTTTGAGATATACATGAAAGTGGCGGCCGCTCCGGCAAAATCGCCGTTGTAATATTGGCTGCGACCCATCATCATCCATGCGTTGTGGAGAAAAGGGTTGTACTCGTCGCGTTTGAGCCACGCTTTGTATTCGGGAGTAGAGGCTTTTGGGCCCGATTTGCGGGCGGGACGTTTTTTGATCGAGCGCACCTGGATGGCTTTCTGGGCTTTTTCTATCGAGCGGTCAAAATCGCCGGTAGGTTGGGGCGCTTTCTCGTCATTTCTCGCCTCGACGGGGTGTATGTAGACGGTTTGCGAATAGTCGTCCTCATACTTCTCCTCCATCGCTTTGAGAGTCTCTTTGTAGTGCTTGTCGCCGTTGTAGTAGATGTTATAGCGTGTGATAAATGCCTGATATTTGCGTGTTGCGGCATTGTTTTTGTTTGGCGAGCAGCCACAAGCCGATGCCATGAGCACCAGCACCAGCAACGCCACAATCGACACATTGACATATTTTGTCACACTCTTCATCATTAACAACAACGTCTATCCGTAGCCGATTATTACATTTATGCTTCATAAATAATTTTGAAAACATCACAAAATTATAAGATGGTTGAGGATGTTACATAAAATTTAGCGAAAAAATGCGTAAATTTGCAGTCAAAAACTGAACAGTATGGCAAATTTTGACATCCGTCGGCCCGGCATGGGCATCGCATTGGTGACACCGTTTGATAAAGCCGGTGCTGTTGACTATGAGTCACTTGGCCGCTTGGTGGATTTTCAGATTGAGGATGGAGCCGATTTCATCGTGTTGCTTGCCACCACCGGCGAGACTGTCACGCTGACGGCTGCCGAACAGGCGCGGGTGAGCGAATTTGTCGTGGAGCGCGTCGGCGGCCGTGTGCCGTTGGTCAGAGGTCTTGGCGGCAATTGCACGGCGTCACTCGTGGCAGAGGCCAAGCGGATGGATATGACGCCGTTTGATGCGATATTGTCAGTATGTCCCTTTTACAACAAGCCGTCGCAAGAGGGCCTCTACCGTCATTTTATGGCATTGGCGGATGCTTCGGACAAGCCGGTGATACTCTACAATGTCCCGGGACGCACTGGCGTCAACATGACCCCCGAGACGGTGCTCAGGCTGGCTCACGACCATGCGAACATCATCGGCATCAAAGAGGCGTCGGGCAACCTTGTTCAGCAGCTCGAATTGCTCAACAACAAGCCGTCAGAGTTCATGGTGCTGTCGGGCGATGATGCGTTGACACTACCGATGGTCAACAATGGTGCAGTCGGTGTGATTTCGGTCATCGGTAACGCCTATCCCGGTCTTTTTGCGCGGATGGTGCGCTTGGCGATCGAGGGTGACAACAAGGGTGCATGGGAGATACATCACCGTCTGTGGGCGATGTTCCACCTGTTGTTTGTCGACGGCAATCCGGCAGGTATCAAGGCGCTGTTGCACGCCATGGGACGCGTCGAGAATGTGCTGAGACTGCCGCTCACACCGGTGAGCGACCGCACCTATCAGCGCATAGCCGATGAGTATGAGCATCTAAAGAGCGCTGCTGAGTCATGATTACGGTTGAGGTCAACGCCCTGAGGGTGTATGCGTTTCATGGCGTGCTGCCGCAAGAGAGGGTGGTTGGCAATGAGTATGAAGTGACGTTGCATGTTGACCTCGAGGCTGATGAGGCAGTCAAAAGCGATGAGCTTGCAGGAACAATCAGCTATGCCGACCTTGTGGAGATAATCAACGACGAGATGATGGAGCCGTCAAACTTGCTTGAGCATGTGGCAGGACGCATACAACGTGCGGTGACGGATCGCTGGTCGGGTATCCGGTCGGGAGCGGTGCGCATTGCCAAGCTGACGCCCCCGATTGCAGGCTCGCAGATGGCGTCGGCAGCAGTGAAATTGCGGTGGTAAAATTGCACATCGACGCAATAAACGTGCAACGCTATCCGTTATCTATTCAGTGATTAATCGCGATGGGCGATGTGAGTCGCCGGTTAGATTTATAAAAGCATGATATTTAAACAGATATATTCTCTCATCCGTTTTGCTGCGGTCTTGATGGCTGTGGCTGTCTGCGGCGTGCATGCGAGTGCGTTGCCGGTTGACACATACGCATCCTCGTCGGTGCTTGCCTCGGGCCGTTGGGTCAAGGTGAGTGTTGAAGAGGACGGTGTGTATTTTATATCGACTTCACAGCTCAGGCAATGGGGCTTTACAAATCCGGATGCCGTCAATGTGTATGGCTACGGAGGTCGCAGATTGCCGGATGTGCTCGATGAGTCATATATTGACGATCTGCCGCAAGTGCAATGTGTCAGGACTTCGGCCGGTCTCTACTTCTACGGTCAAGGTCCGGTGGCGTTGCGTATGCGCACGCAATACTTTGCGCCTCAGCCCAATCCGTTCAGCACGCTCGGATACTATTACCTGAGCGACCGCGAGACCACGGCGCGTACGATAGCTGACAGCAAGATAGATCTGGCCGGTGACGGCGGTTTTGAGCCGGCGACCTCATTCACTGACGTAAAGTGGCATGAGGTGGAGTCGGTGTCTCCCGGCGAGATCGGACACCTTCTTGTGGGAGAAGATTTTAAGTATAACCGTAATCAGACTTTCACGCTCAATCTCGATGGACGCGTGCCTGACACGACAGTGTTTTTAGAGAGTTCGTTTGTGACAAACACTCCATCGGGAGGCGGTTATATCAATTATACAATCAACGGCGCGCAGCTCGAGCGCTATGATGACGAGGATGAGATTTCGCCGGTGACTGACACCTACACCCATGCGACAGAGACTCTCACGCGCAAGGATTTTGAGCTCGAAGGCAGCACCACGCGTGTGGCAGTCGGTGTGCGCCCGGTCATCCCGGGTGCTGTCGATATGGCAAACCTCAACTACATCTCGCTTGCTTATTCGCGCCACCTGCAGATGGGAAGTGATGGCGTGCTGGTGTTTGACATGAGCCAAAACGCATGCCGTCTGAGCGGCGTCAGCTCGTCGACTCATATCCTCAATGTCACTGATCCCCTCGAAGTTACCCGCGTGAGACCGCAGTCTCTTTCCGGTGCTGCGGTATGGAATCTCACCAACCTGTCAGCGACAAACTACTCAAACCGCTATGTCGCATTCAACGAGGGTGCTACGGGGCTAAAAACACCGGTGTTCGCGGGTGTGGTCGCCAATCAGGATCTCCACTCGCTCCCTTTGGCCGACATGATTATCATCACTGTCGATGACTGGAACGCCGAGGCCGAGCGCCTGGCCGACTTGCATCGCAACGGTGATGAGCAGCTCGCGGTGACGGTGATAAATCAATCGCTGATATACAACGAGTTTGGCTCAGGTTCGGCCGACGTGAATGCCCTGCGCAAGATGCTCAAGATGTTCTATGACCGCTCGAAGGCGGCCGGAGAAGGTGAACCTCAGTTGAGGTATGTGCTGTTGATGGGACGTGCCACATCTGACAATCGCCGTTTGACATTCAATGGGCGTGCACTGAACTATACGCCTATGCCGACATGGCTGTCGGACAGCGGATTGAATGATAATTCGTCTTACACGACCGACGACATTTTTGCCTTCCTCGAGGATGGGTCGGGTCGGTCGTTCAGCAGCGACAAGCTGAGTGTCGCCGTCGGTCGTCTGCCGGTGAAGAGTGTCACGGAAGCTCGCAATGCAGTCAACAAAATCTATAACTATGTCAACTCCCCGCGTCCGGGCGATTGGCGCAATCGCGCGCTTTTAGTCGCTGACGATGAGGATTATGGCATTCACATGAAGCAAGCCGAGGCGATGGTCGAGTGTATGTACAACACCCTCGGAGGCCATGACATGTTCTATGACAAGCTCTATATTGACGCGTATGTAAAACAAAACGGCACCTATCCGGCTGCCCGCTCGGATTTGTTCCGTAAGCTCGATGAGGGCGTGATCTGGTGGTCTTATAACGGTCATGCTAACCCCACCTCGTGGACACACGACGGCTTGATGACATACACCGACATCAATTCGCTCTATCTGCGTTATCAGCCGATGATATACGCTGCCACATGCGACTTCATGCGCTGGGATTGTGCGCAAGTGTCAGGCGCCGAAATCTTGTTTCTCAACGAAGGCTCGGGCACGATCGGCACAATCAGTGCAACCCGCCCGGTGTACATATCGGACAACGGTGTGTTTTCGCAAGCGATAGGCCGATATGCTTTTTCGCGCAAACAGGATGGTCGCCGCTACACCATCGGTGAAATCATAATGAATGCCAAGAACAATTATCTGGTCAACGGCAAGGTTGTCGCCAATTCAAACAAATTGCGCTACGTGTTGCTGGGCGACCCGGCGATGCGTTTGGCTATCCCCAACGCAACCGCCGTTGTGGAGGATATCAACGGCGTCAGTCCTGACGACCGGGACACCGATGTGATCATCATGGCACGTCAGGATGTGGTTGTCAACGGCTATGTGACCGACCATCTGGGTAACATTCTCACCGACTATGACGGTCCGGTGACCTACACGATGTATGACGCCGAGGAGAGTGTGACTACTAACGCCAACGGAGACAAAGGTGAGGAAGTGACATTCGAGCGTCAGGGAACACGTCTGCTCACCGGTCGCGGCAAGGTTGAGGGAGGTCGCTTTGCCCTCAACATCTCGATGCCGTCAGAGATTGCCGACAATTTTCGTACGGCAGCCCTTAACCTATTTATCGATGGCGGCTCAGTAGACCGTCAGGCTGCGACAGACTTCACCAATTTCTATGTCTACGGCACCGACTATGACGCAGCCGGCGATGACACGGCACCTGTGATCGAGACATTTGTTCTCAACAATCCGGCCTTTGAGTCGGGCAACAGTGTCAACGTGTCGCCGATGGTGATGGCTACAATCTCGGACAATAAGGCAATCAATATGTCGCAGGCCGGCATCGGTCATCAGATGTTGTTGACTCTCGATGGCAAGCGCACCTACACTGACGTGAGCAACTATTTCACCCCCTCGGACGACGGGTCGCCGTCGGGCTCGATAGCCTATCCGCTCGAAAACCTGTCCAAGGGCGAACACGAGTTGCAGCTGCGCGTGTGGGACACATCGGGCAATTCGGCCGTGAGCACCATCGCGTTTGTGGTAGATGAGCGTCTGGCCCCAAAAATCTATGACATCTACACCGACGCCAATCCCGCCTCGGTTGATGCAAACTTCTATCTCGTTCACGACCGTCCCGATCAGATGCTTGATGTGACGCTGACCGTCTACAATATTCTCGGATCGGCGGTGTGGAGCACTCAAGTGACACAGCGCAGCGACATGTTCACGTCGTCGCCTATTCACTGGGATCTCACCGACAATGCCGGTCGCCGCGTGCGCAGAGGCATCTACATCTATCGAGCCACCATCGCGACGCCCGGTCTCGACGCCACCGACGTAGCCTCGGGCCGCATCGCCGTCACCGCCGAATAACTGTCGAGACAGTACTTATGATAGCTTTCGCGGGGCATTCTTTTGATGCATAATAAGTTTTACAAAACAAGTTGGCAAAACCGGCTTGTTTTGTTTTTGCGGTTAGGGAAAAAAGCAGTAACTTAGTGGCGCGAATGCAGAGAGGCGGTGTCGCATGGTGATTCCGCCGTTTTACTAATGTATTTTAAGGCTTCGGGCAATGGATATCGCAATAAGAGAGCAAAATTCGGATGATGAATTGATCAACCGCGCGTATCACGAACTTCTTGACGGCTATCTAAAAAGCAATCACCGCAAGAAAGTCGAGAAAATCGAGCGCGCCTTTAAGTTCGCACGCGAGGCGCATAAGGGTGTGCGTCGTCGCTCGGGCGAGCCTTATATTTTGCATCCCATTGCGGTGGCGCGTATCGTGAGCCGCGAGATTGGTCTCGGTTCGACTTCGATTTGTGCGGCGTTGCTGCATGACGTGGTAGAGGATACGGACTACACTGTCGAGGACATCGAGCGCCATTTCGGCCCTAAGATCGCACAACTTGTCGATGGCCTGACCAAAATCTCGGGCGGCATTTTTGGTGACCGGGCATCTGCACAGGCCGAGAACTTCAGGAAGCTGCTGCTGACGATGTCGGAGGATATCAGGGTCGTGCTCATCAAGATGGCCGACCGTCTCCACAATATGCGCACTCTCGGCTCGATGGCTCCAAACAAGCAATAT
>CAZKYR010000041.1:0-881 GCA_964557035.1 uncultured Bacteroides sp.
CGATCCGCTGAACACACCGCTAACCTTCTTGTCAATCATGCGCTCGCGCTCGGTCTTGTGACGCGTCGCATCGAGATAAGCCTCCACGGACTCTTTTTGGTCAGGTGTTGTCACCATGTCGACATACTTGCTCTCGGGAGCGAGCACCATGAATGTGACGCCGAAAATCGTGTCGGCACGCGTGGTGAATATCTCGAGCACTACATCCGAGTCGGCAATCTTGAACAGCATCTCGGCACCCTCCGAGCGACCGATCCAGTTGCGCTGCGTCTCCTTGAGCGAATCGCTCCAGTCGAGCTTGTCGAGCCCTTTGAGCAGTCGGTCGGCATATGCCGACACACGCAGACACCACTGGTACATCTCTTTTTGCACCACCGGATAACCGCCGCGTATCGACACACCCTCGCTCACCTCATCGTTGGCCAGCACAGTGCCCAACTCGGGACACCAGTTGAGCATGGTGTTGCCAAGATAAGCGATGCGATAGTTCATCAACAGGTCTGACTTCTCTTTTTCGCTCATCGCTTTCCACTCCCCGGCTGTCACCTTGAGCTCTTTGCTGCACTCGGCCGTCAAGCCCTCAGTGCCATGTTCGTCGAGGTGCTTCACCAGTTTGTCGATAGGCTCGGCTTTGTCAAGGCGGGTGTCATAGTAGTGATTGAACATCTCGATGAACGCCCACTGTGTCCACTTGTAAAAATCAGGGTCACATGTACGTATCTGACGCGACCAATCATAGCTCATGCCGATTTTATCGAGCTGCGAACGATAGCGCGCAATGTTCTCGTTTGTCGTCTTTTCAGGATGCTGGCCGGTCTGTATGGCATACTGCTCGGCAGGCAGTCCGTAGGCGTCAAAACCCATGGGATGCAACACATTGA
>CAZKYR010000041.1:891-10164 GCA_964557035.1 uncultured Bacteroides sp.
CTTGCTGACGCTTGTAGAGCGAGTATATGTCTGAGGCGATGTATCCAAGCGGATGGCCTACATGCAGACCTGCCCCCGACGGATAAGGGAACATGTCGAGCACATAATATTTAGGCTTTGTGTGGTCTATCTCACACTTATAAGTGTCATTGTCCTGCCAGTACTGTTGCCAGCGTTTTTCTATTTCTTTGTGATTATATTCCATTGCTGATTATGATTGGAGGCATCGGTGTGTGCCTTGTTCTAAAATTCTGTTTTATTTTATTTGCTGAGTTCGAGCATACGCTCGATGGGGCGCAAAGCCCGGCGTGCGGTGTCGGGGTCGACATGCACCTCAGGTTTGCCGTCGCGCAGACAGTCGCGCAGTTTTGTGAGGCTGTTGAGCTTCATGTACGAACAGTTGTTGCATGCACAGGTGCTGTCCTCGGGAGGCGCCGGGATGAACGTCTTGTCAGGACACGCCTCCTGCATCTTGTGCAGAATGCCGCTCTCGGTCGCCACAATAAACTCTTTCTTGTCAGAGTCAATGGCATATTGCAACAGAGCCTGCGTCGACCCGATTTTGTCTGCTAAGATGGTCAGCGACTTCTTGCACTCGGGGTGAGCCAACACGGCCGCCTCGGGGTGCTGACGCTTGAGCTCGATCAGCTTCTCGACCGAGAACTGTTCATGCACATGGCACGCGCCGTCCCACAGCAACATCTGACGTCCGGTGATGCTGTTTATATAGTTGCCAAGATTGCGGTCAGGTCCAAAAATGATTTTTGCATCCTTTGGGAGCGAATCCACCACCTTGCGGGCATTTGACGACGTCACCACCACATCTGTCACAGCCTTCACGGCCGCCGAGGTGTTGACATAGCTCACCACGATGTGATCGGGATGCTCACCGACAAACCGCTCAAACTCATCGGCCGGACAGCTGTCAGCCAACGAACACCCCGCCTCAGGGTCGGGAATGAGCACTGTCTTCTCGGGACATAAAATCTTAGCCGTCTCACCCATGAAGTGAACACCGCACATCACGATCACCGGCTCGTCAAGCTTTGATGCAATGCTCGCCAGCGCCAGCGAATCGCCCACATGGTCCGCTATATCCTGAATATCTCCGTCAACATAGTAGTGAGCCAGAATCACGGCGTTCTTCGCCTTCTTCAACTCTATTATTTCACGCTTTAGTGCTTCTCGGTTATCGACAGCCATTTTTTATTATTTTCTATTTTCTTAAAGAATAAAATTTTAAATAAAAAACTAAACAATAATAATAAAGCGTGTCGATATGGGGCATAACTTTCGGACTCAAAACTTGCATATTAAATTATTGAACCGAGAAAATATGTTATTGACACATTTTCAAATCCAAACCAACTTGTCAGTCAGATGATTGAATACTTTATCTACACATTGTTTACAACTTGCAAAGTTAATAAAAAAATTGGCGCTTCACAACCATAACTCCCACAAACAGGCTCTAAAAATTGCTTAAAAATTCTTCATTGATAATTTTGCAAATTCATCGGCAAAGGGTAATGTAAAAAATCGACATTTTTACAAATCAACTTTTCATTTTGTGTAAACATGCTTTCTACACCTTATCTTCACACTTATCTACATGATTTTGTGTAAATTATGTTCAAAATAATCTACATCGTTATCTACCCTTTATCAACCCTTTTTCGACACTTTATCTACAATTAACACTGTTTTCAACCCTTTATTGACATACTTATCTACACGTTTATCTACACCGTTCGCCGTTGTCAACACAGTTTTTTACACACCCTCTCAGAAAGGTTATCTACATTTCGTCCAACTGTTGTGACATCCAGCTCACACTATCCCTTACCCTCTCCCCGACATCTTTTCAACAATTGTCAACAATGTCAATAACCTCATCCCCACGCAGGTCTGTAGGGGTCGCCATCACCTGCGCTGACACGAGTAAACCTTTTCCGCGAACCGACTGTGTGTAGCCTCGGAAGCATAATTTTGGTATGGAGGTTTTGGGTTAACGGATTATTTTGTAATTTTGTGGCTCAGAAACCAAATTTTGCTTTACATGGATATTGATCCTTTGCCATCTGCGTCTATTCTGACTTTTGTCGACGCGTTCGGCGCCACTCAGATTGTGTCGCTTGTCTTTGCTGCCGTGGCTCTGATGCTGTCGGCTTTTTTCTCGGGCACTGAGATTGCCTATTTTTCACTTACTCCCCAACAACTCGAAGATATTGATGACTCCCCGCAGGGTCCGGCTGTCAGACGGCTGCTCGAACAGCCCGAACGTCTGTTGGCTACCATCTTGATATGCAACAATCTGGTGAATGTCACCATCGTCGTGCTCACCAACTATGCCCTCGGTCCTATTTTTTACGGCATGGGCGAGGTGTGGAGCTTTGTTGTGCAGACTGTCATACTGACTTTTCTCATTTTGCTGTTTGGCGAGATTGCGCCTAAGCTCTATGCCAATTCGCGCACGGTGTCCTGGGCGCGCCGTGCAGTCGGTTTTATCTCTGTTTTTGAGAAACTGTGCATGCCGCTGTCGAGTGTATTGGTGCGCTCTACATCGGTGATGAAGCGTGCTGTCAGCAGTCGCGCCGCCACCAACATCACGGCCGACGACCTCGAGCAGGCTCTCGAATTTACCGATGTCAAGCGTCAGGATGCCAAGGAGATTCTCGAGGGTATCCTCACCTATGGCGAGACATCGGCCTCTGAGGTGATGACGCCGCGCATTGACATGACCGACCTGCCGCTGTCGGCCTCGTTTGACGAGGTGATGAAGATTGTCGTCGAGAGCGGATACTCGCGCATCCCTGTCTACGGGGACACCGAGGATGACATCAGAGGCATCCTCTACAGCCGCGACCTCTTGCCCTATATCGGCAAGGAGGATGATAATTTTGAATGGCAAAAACTCATTCGCAAGCCCTATTTCGTGCCTGAGTCGCGCATGATCGACGACCTGCTCGAGGATTTTCGCAAGCGCAAGATTCACCTGGCCATCGTGGTCGACGAGTATGGCGGCACACAGGGTATCGTCACGCTCGAGGATATTCTTGAGGAGATCGTGGGTGACATCGATGACGAGTATGACGAGGAGGATACTACCTATCAGCGTCTTCCTGACGACACTTTCATTTTTGAGGGGCGCACGCTGCTCAACGACTTCTTCCGCATCACCGGGCAAGAAGAAAGCGAATATGCGGATGTTGCCGAGGGGTGCGAGACATTGGCCGGCATGTTATTAGCCATCAAGGGCGACTTCCCCAAGGAGAAGGAGCCGCTGGTCTACGGCCACTGCCGTTTTTTGGTGCTCGACATCGACAATCACCGCATCATACGTGTGCGTGTCAAGGTGATGCCCGAAGTTCAAAATCCCGACACTATTCCTGTCAACAATCAATGAGACGGTTGGTGCGATATTTAGCCGCAATGATGATTCTTGCCGGTTGTGCCGACAAGAAAGACTCGTACGCTCCCCGTCCATACGCCTACGCCCGCATGGAGCTGCCGGACGCAAGCTATGTGACGACCTCAGGTCTCCCTGTCAACTTTGAGCGCAATGCCTCAACCCTGCTCACCGAGCGTGACGAGCAGGGGGGCGCGCGCCACATCGACATAGTCTATCCGGGGCTGGGCACAACGCTCTATCTCACCCTCACGCCGGTCGACTCGCCGCTGATGGCTGCCGAGGTGCTCGACAATCGCGCCGAGCGCATGGCTCGCAACACGGGCGACAACAACACCGAGATCATCACCCTGGTCGATCCGGAGGCGACGGTCACTGTCACACCGGCCGGGTCACCGACGCCGGTGCAGATGCTGTCGCTGACACCCTCAGGCCGATATGTGTTGTCGGCTCAGGCTTTTGTGCCTGCTGCACCCGACGCTCCCGGCGATTCGCTCAGACCTCTTGTCGACATGCTGCGGCGCGACATCATACACCTTGCCCAAACAATCAACGATGCTGCTGACAACAATACATCACACTGACATCTACATCACCACGCTGAGTCACACCCCTATCCGCTCTGAGCGCCGGCATGTCGAGCGCGAGGCTACGGCGGCGTTGGTGGCCGAGGCGTTTGGTGAAGATGCCGTGTTGGAGCACGAGCCAAACGGCGCACCCCGCATCGCCGGGACCGATGTGCATGTGTCGTTGTCACATTCGCGCTTTCATGCCGTCATGGCTGTCAACCGCAACTGCCGCGTGGGGATAGATGTCGAGAATATGCGCACCGACTCGCTCATGCGTGTGGCCGCGCGCTTTCTCACCCCGGCCGAACTGGCCGTCGCACCCTCGGGCACGGCACTTCTCGAGGCGTGGACCGTCAAGGAGGCTATTTTCAAGGCCATGCCGCCGGACAGACAGCCCGCCGGACTGATTGACGTGCCGCTCCCCGCAGGATGGCAACCGGCAGTAGCCGACGGCGCTGCATCAATCATTTCGCTGCATGTAGCTGACATCATACCATTCACCGTTTCACTAAGTCTTTGACCATGAATCATCTCGAATACTGCGACGTAACGGCCCTCTGGGGACGTGTCGACATCCGCTGGCACGACATCGATCCGGATGTCAACATCCTTGTCGGCATCAACGGCGGTGGCAAAACGACTCTTCTCAACCTCATCTACGATGCCCTCAGCGGCGCTAAGATACCTAAGGACAAGGTGGCTAAGGTAGTCACCAACCCTATCGATGTACCCGTCAGCTACATACGCTCGTTTGACGTAGCTCAGAAACGTAAGAGTCCCGATTCGCTGTTGCTCGAGGATCTCAAAAATATTATCAACCAGAACGGGCGCGGGACATCGTTTTTTGACTACCGCATGCAGATGCTCAACTATCCCGACCGGGCCGCCCAAATCAGCGCCCGTATCGACAAGTTTTTCAAACTCGTTGATTCACTGTTTGTTGAGACCGGCAAGCATGTGCACATACAGCCCACTACCAACACTTTGGTCTTTGACATCGCCGGGCACACCATCATCCCGCTCGACCGGCTCTCGTCGGGCGAAAAACAGCTGCTGCTCATCCTCACCACCGTCTTTTTGCAAGAGGAGAAACCGGCCATATTGCTCCTCGACGAGCCCGAAATATCGCTTCACATCACCTGGCAAGAAAAACTCATCACCGTTCTGCGCGAGCTCAACCCCAACTGCCAGCTGCTTTTGACCACACACTCGCCCGGCATCTTTGCATCAGGTTGGGAGGATAAGCTTGTGTTCATCACCGACCTTGTGGACATCAGCCGCTGACGCCTCACGCTCACACCCATGTCACGACAAAAGCAAGAATTTTATCGCGCTGCCGCACGCTATCACGAGGCATCATGCCGCCTCTATGGCGTCGACGCCGTCGTGCACCTCGAGAACGACAACGACCGACGGTTTTGGCAACAGCTGTTTGCACGCTTCAGGCCCGGTCGCCGCTATCATTTCATCGGTGCCTCCAAGTCAGAGCGGGGGGTGATGACCTCGGGGTGTGGCATCTGTCTCAAATACAGGCGCTACCTCTCGCAGCGGTTCTTTGTCTGCATCGACAGTGACCTGCGTTGGCTGCTCGACCGCGACGACATCAGTGCCGCGCGAGGCATACTGCAGACCTACACCTACTCGTGGGAAAATCATGTGCTGTCGGCAGCCGGGCTTCATCAGGCCTACGGCCGCCTGAGGCGTGCGCAGCCGTTTGACTGGCATCGATTCATGCGACGGTATAGCCGCATCGTGTACGCCCCGTTGCTGCTTATGCTCGCCACCGAGCGGCATCACAACGGCATCTATCCGGCGCGTGACTTCAACCGCGATCTCATCATGACCGAGAATCACGACGACGAGTGTGACAACGCCGACCGATTTCTCAAGCGCCTTGAGCGGCAGTTTTCACGCGCCCGACAGCTCATCGCCGCCCATCCCGAGGTCGACCTGCTCGCCGAGGCCGCCCGCTGCCGTCACAAAGGGCTCAAGCCCGACACCGCCTATTTCTACGTGCGCGGCCACGCCATCTACAATGCCGTCAGGTTTTTGGGCCACCGGCTCATCGGCGACCGCTTCGAGGGCCTGCTCAACAGACAATTAGAATTCAGCGCCCCCTTTGCCGTACGCCACATCATCGCCGACCTCAACCTCATCGACCACCTCCCCCGCACCCGCCACAAATAACCCGGATTATAATGTGGGTAAGAGGTAATTGCGGCTGCGGCCGCCTGCGCCACTGTCACATAGCATCTTTTTAGTTATAAGATCATTGATGTCGCGTAGGGCTGTGTCTTGCGAACAGCCGCATATTTTAGCCCATTTTGATGTCGTCAGTTTTCCCTCAAAACCATCCCACAAACGATTGATTACTTTGCGCTGGCGCTCGTTGACTTCAACATCGCGGAACTTCTCCCAATATGTAGCTTTTTGGAGCGTACTTTCTACTGTTTTACTTGCCGTAATAATGGCTTTTTCGAGACACTCAAAGAACCA
This sequence comes from uncultured Bacteroides sp., assembly GCA_964557035.1. Classification (GTDB taxonomy): domain Bacteria; phylum Bacteroidota; class Bacteroidia; order Bacteroidales; family Muribaculaceae; genus CAZKYR01. The sequence goes on from CAZKYR010000041.1 coordinate 7,366, forward strand.
CAATAACCATTGGGTGATGTCGAGGGTGCCTTTTTGTGTTTGCTCAAGAATTTCGTAATATCGTTTTTTGTTGCGGTTAATTTCGGCCGACATGCTGTAATAGCGTGGTGAGTCCTCGTCAAGACGTGCCAAAAACATATCTGCGAGTGTGCGACTGATGCGCCCGTTGCCATCATCAAACGGGTGAATCGTTACAAACCAAAGGTGTGCCACAGCGGCCATGATAAAAGGTGATAAACGGCTCGAGTTGCACCAATCAATCAGACGTTGCATCTCGGCCGGCACCACCTCTGACGGGGGTGCCTCATAATGTACCTTTTCGTGTCCCATCGCACCCGACACGACCTGCATCGGTTCGTCACCTTGACGCCACTGAGCAACCGTGATGCGATGCATGCCGCTAATTCCCAAAGGGAAGAGCGCTGCATGCCAGCCAAATAACCGTTCGTCACTCAATGGTTTATTACAATCGTGCAACGCATCAAGCATCACATCGACCAATCCCTCAACATAGTGGTCCTCAACCAACAGTCCCTCATCCTCGATGCCGAGCCGGCGAGCGATGCTGCTGCGAACTGAATTGGGATTAAGCATCACACCCTCTATGGCCGAGCTGCTTAGAATGTCATCAGTCATCGTCGACAACTGAGATCGGCTTTTGGCGTCAAAGCCCAGCATCGACATTGTGCCCGTCAGTTTACCTGACAAATGACCCAGTCGACTCAGAGGAGCAAGCAATGCGGCAGAGTCCCATTGAAAATCAGGCCAATCCTCATGTTGCCAAATGTAAGTGTGATGTTGAGATGTGCGTTTCATGCCACAAAATTATAACTTTGCGGCGAAAAAAGCAAATATTCACCGCAAATTTGCGGCGAATATCCACAAGCGGTGGGGGTTAGAGCTTTGCGGATAGTGGTGGTGGGGGTTAGGGCTTGCGGTTGGTGGTGGGATTAGAGTTTGCGGATGATGGTGAGGCCGTCGCGGAGGGGGAGGATGACGCGCTCGACGCGGGGGTCGGCGGCGATGTGGTCGTTGAAGCGGAGGATGCCGAGGGTCTGGGGGTCGTGGCCGGGTGTGGCTTCGCGGACGGCGTCGTCATCTATCACTTTGCCTCCCCACAGGGTGTTGTCGGCGAGGATGAAGCCGCCGGGCCGCACGAGGGGGAGCACTTGCTCGTATGTGTCGATGTAGGTGCGTTTGTTGGCGTCGATGAAGGCCATGTCAAAGCTGTCGCGCTCGAACTGCGGCAGCACTTGGGCGGCATCGCCGATGTGGAGGTGAAGGCGTGAGGCGTAGGGTGTGGCGTTGAACTGGCGGAGGATGAAGTCTTCGGATTCGTCGTTGATTTCGATCGTGTGCAATTCGCCGTCGGGGGGTAGCGCCTCGGCCATGCAGAGGGCCGAGTAGCCGGCGTATGTGCCGACTTCGAGCACGCGGCGCGGCGCGATCATGGCGGTGAACATGCGGAGTATGCGGCCCTGAATGTGTCCTGAGCACATGCGCGGGTAGAGGAGCTCGAGGTTGACGCGGCGTTCGAGCTGTGCGAGATGCGGAGGGTGGGCATCGATGTGTGCCGCGATGTAGTCGTCGAGGGTCATTGGTGCGTGGGCGTGTCGGGGGTTTGGAGTGATCGGAGGCGCTCGGTGATGTAGGGTGCAGGGGCGAGTTTGCCGGCCTGAGAGAGATAGTCTATTGCGCGCTCGCGGCTGTCTGTGCGGGTGTCGTCAGGGATGTTGTCGCTCAGGGCTCTGTCGGCATAGTAGTTGCCGAGGTAGAGGAGTGAGGTGATGTCTGAGGGGTTGATGGTGAGGATGTGACGATAGACGCTGAGGGCCTCGTCGGTCATGCCTTGGAGGAGGTAGCCCCGGGCGAGGATGGCGAGCATGTTGGTGTCGTTGGGAGAGGCCTGCAGCAGGGCGAGGGCACGGCGGCACATCATCGGTCCGTTGTTGCGGTAATCATAGTAGCTGAGCAGGCGCACGCCGGCCATGCGGCTCATCCAGGGATAGCGTTCGGTGAGGTCGAGGATGAACTGTTCGTAGAGGTCGGTGTGGCCGATGTCAAAGCTGCGTGCGCGCACGCTGTTGAAGAGCGAGTCGACTACAATCTCGTTTTGCATGGCTGTGTGTGCGAGCTGCATCTGGAGGTTGTGTTCGCCTGCCATGCCGGCGGCGACGATGCCTGTGGCATAGGTGTCGGTGATGTCGGGCTTGACGCGTATCATGCGTTCGGCTGTGACGGCGGCGTTGGTCCACTCGGCATGGCTGAAGAATTGTCCGAGCCGTCGCTCGAGCAGCTCGTAGTCGGTCGTCTGTGAGCGGGCTGTGAGGCCAAATAGACTTATAAACGTGAGAAAGAGTGAAAAATACCTACTTTTAGGTATTTTGAACCATTCCAAATAGCCGTAACTTTGCATCAGATAATTAAGACTTAAATGAATTATGATTAAGACTTAAATAATTTATAATTCAGACTTAAATGATTTGTTGTAACCGTTGTGGAGCCGTGCCCTTGAGATGGGGGTGCGGCTCGGCGTTTTGCGGGGGTCATGATTTTTTTTGAGCGCCGGCGAGCATGCCGCAGGCGGCCATGATGTCTTCGCCGCGCGATGCGCGGATGGTGGCTGTGATGCCCCGTTCGTTGAGGCGGTCGCGAAATGCTTCCATGATTGATTGCGAGCAGGGGCGCAGGGGTGAGTCGGGGATGGCGTGAAACCTGATGAGGTTGACGCGGCAGTCGAGGCCGTGGAGCAGGTGGGCCAGGGCGTCGGCGTGGTGGAGTTCGTCGTTGACGCCGTGC
>CAZKYR010000042.1:0-10120 GCA_964557035.1 uncultured Bacteroides sp.
AATTGTGGAAATCCGACCGAACTCCGGCTTTCAAACGGCACCGTTTGCTCAATTCCACACAACATACCATCGATGACAGGAGAAAAAAGCACGTCTGAGATAAAGTCTCCTGCCTTGAAGAAAACTATTTGACCTGCTTGCACTCTGAGCGAAACATCATTGAGTGTAATTGCAAGTTTACCTGTTGCGACATAAATGAATCCGACAAAATTGACCACACGCGTACCGGTAAGTTGTCGTAAGGCTGAGAAATCATTATAAAAAATAAAGTCAGAGCCAAACATCATTCCCGGCGCTATGGAGTTGAGATCACCGATGGTCAACATGGGAGGAAGTGCATTTTGTGTCATATATAAAACTTTTATTATAGAACATTATTTTTAGGATTTTAGTTTGAAAATAGAGAAGTTTTATAACATTTGCTATTCTATAAATTGCATAAAATATTCCATTATCGGCTTTAAGCATTTTTGATCAAACCAAAATATCTGATGAATGTTTAAAAGGAAAACAATAGCCGGGATCGCTTTTAAAAGCCGGTTACAAAAGATTTAAAAATTATGACTGAACAATTTACATCAAAGCCTCTGATTGCCAAAGAATACCGGTCGCCTCTGATCGATAAGATATTTGAGGCGTGTCAAATGCCGTTTTATAAGAACCCCTATGTCGGTATGATCGGCGAAAGTCAGGAACTGCCGGGGTCAAAGAAGGTCACGATAACAGGCATGGATGGCAATGAAATAGACCTTTATATCTGGAATCCGACTGAACTGACACGCAAAGGCCCGCTTCCCATATTATATTTCACGCACGGCGGAGGTTATCTTATGGGAGATGCCAATACAATGGCAACCAAGCCCGAAGTGCTCACAAACGGCCTGCAAGCTATATTGGTTAGCGTCAACTACCGCCTGGCGACAGCGGCGCCCTATCCGGCTGATTTGCATGATGCCTATTCAGGGCTTGAATATATTCACGATCATGCTTCGGAATATGGAGCTGACCCATCGCGAATCGTTATTTTAGGTGAAAGCGCCGGCGGTGGACTTCCCGCTCGACTTGCACTCTACAACCGTGACAAAGGCAGAATCCCCTTGTGCGGACAGGCATTGACCTATCCAATGCTCGATAGCCGGACCGGAAGTGACAAAGATCCGATGCCCGATTCTTATGCCGGTCAATTGGTATGGACTCCGGCCTACAATCGCCTCGGATGGGAAACTCTGTTAGGTGGACAAAAGCTCCCTGAAAATGAGATTCCATACTATTCGGCAGCCCTTGCAACCGACTTGTCAAATTTACCACCTGCATTTATTGCAGTGGGTACTCTTGACCTGTTCTGCATGTCATGCCTCAATTACACTGCGCGACTAACTTGTGCAGGAGTGAATACAGAACTCCATGTCATCCCGGGTGTGTTCCATGGTTTTGATTTATTAGCGCCTGATTCACCTCAGACCAAGCTATACAACCAGCTACGTATCGCACAGATCAAACGGATGTTTGGTGAATAATTATCAGAGATTACACCTTAATACATAAACATAAACACCATAATAATAAATAACTAAGACAATGAGTAATTACACAAAAACCCACGTAGCCGAGGGTGCGCCTCGCACTGAGCTGCACGACACTCTGTCACTCACAGGAGCAGAGGTATCAGTCAACAATCTTCCGGCAGGAACAGTCATTCCTTTCTACCACAGCCACAAACAGAACGAAGAAATATACTTTATCGTCTCAGGTAAAGGATTCATGGAGATAGATGGAGAAAATGTTCCTCTCGAGGCTGGCGACTGGCTTCGTGTAGCTCCGGCTGCAAAGCGCAAACTCCACGCAGAAACCGACATGACCGAAGTCTGCATCCAAGTGAAGGCCGGTAGCCTCACAGAATGGACTGCCAACGACGCCATAGTTGAATGAGCAGACACAAAGACTTTTTAGAGGACGTTGCAGGATGCCCAATCCGCAACGTCCTCACCTTAATACAACCACGCACTCAGTATCAATTGACTGCATATGGGAACACATTGCTCGAAGCAATGAATCCTCTTGTAAAGTGGGCGATAGCTCATTTAGGAAAGAAAAACTGTCGGGGTGGAGATTCTGATACCATATAGCGTAAGTAAGCGACATTACGGCGTCGTATAACTGCGCTGTCCCCACTGTGGGGTCGTCGCCAAAAAATCTACGGTAAGAAACGTCAAATCCTGCTTCAGGATTAGTCACGAAACATACACCTTCAATGCCCTCTGCTTTCAAGCCTATTTGTGTTTCATAATTCCGTCGCCTCCTTCCTTATTGCATCTTGACGCACTGCGTCGATGACAGGTTGATAATGAATATAATTTGGTGCAAGTTGCCAATCAATGTCAGTCTCAAACATAAGCATGCGTTTGTTGTCAGTGAGAGAATAACGAGAGAACAGATCCTTTACAAGTTCCTCGTAATCGGCACTTGCAACAACAAACAGAGCGAGAATCTTACTCGGTGGTAAAAGTACCTATATTTCTATCTTCCGAAGATTTATTTATTGAACTCTCATCAACTTCAACTATCGCGAACACAAGCCCTCATCGTGCCACTGCAGAAGATATGCTTCTGCATAATTACAAATATTTCTTGAGAACTACAAATTCGGGTAACGTGAGCCATTCTTCCCGCGCGCGATACCGATTAATATATCAGGAATGTTTATCTTTGCAAAAAATCACACAATGAAAAAGCAGTTACTCCTGACTATATTTGGCATTCTTCTTCCAATTGCGGCGATAGCAAATGAAAAAGAAGATTACAGATGGCAAGCTAATTTATATGGCGGCCTCTACCTTGAAAACGAACAGGCGTGGATAATTGAGCCTTCTATTACCTGGCATTTCCACAAGTACTTTGGCGTATCGATGGGCGTTGAATTTACCTCACAGTATAATCAACCGTCGCATACGGCGATTATCAACGGACATGACGCATATACTGATGATAACACAAAAAATATCGGTTGGATGATATTCAAACCCTCATTAGTGATAAAGTCTCCAACGGTGTGGCAAAATAAGGATGGAGATTACAAACTGTGGTTTGAGGTTGAGCCGGGAGTAAGCCTTGCATGCCCATTCAGAAATTCTGCGACCTATCTTCCCGGCATGAACGCACCGTTGTGGGATCACGAATCTTTTTCTAACAAAGGGTTGCAATGGTTCTATTGGAATGCACGTCTGACTGCCAACTTTTCAATAGATCGAGTTGTATTAGGCGCAGGCTATGGCATCTCAAATCTCGATTACTATTCATGCCGGCGCAACATCACTTTGCCGAACGGTTCAAAATACCGCGTCCCTAAAAAGGAACTGAGTCAGAGCATTTTTCTTTCAGTCGGATACAAATTCTAAAGCTGCCATCGCATATACTTTATTACACAATATACACTTCGGCATAAACAAATATACGGGGATAAGCTTTTATTGAATTTGTCCTAAAACAGTAATCCCAACCGTGGCGAGCGTTGCTCGGACGGTTGGGATTACTGTTTATGTACTGTCTGACAGATTTGTCAGGCGTTGTCTGTCCGGTTATTCAGAGGTTGGCTGACGCGTAGATCAGGCGTTATCAGCGGATGATGACTTTGGTCACTTTGTCGCCTTGACGACGGATGTAAAGACCTTTGACCGGTGCGTCAATCCGTACGCCCTGCAGGGTGTAGTACTCGACGGGGGCATCATCCTGATCGAGGCTGACCTGCTCTACGCCCGACCATGTACCAAGGTGAACGGTCGCAGTCTTGTCAGCCCAGTTGACTTCAACAACATAGGTGTCTCCAGCACCCTCGGCCAAGTGGATGGCTTTGGGGTCACCAAGCTGCTTGATTGCGACCGGTTGGTCAATCTGAGCAGTTGTGTCAATATCCACGCCCCAACGGCTGTTTGAACCGTTGAGATCATTCCATGTTGAATAAAGTCCGGTTGTGAAGCTGAAGTAGCCGTCGATCGTGACTTTTGCTGTAAAGATGTTACCCTGAGCTGTCATCTCGACGCCTGTGGCCGGATCCCATGAGTTGCCGTCGACCTCGCCAAGTATGTAGAGATGGTCGGGACGATCGAGGACAATCGGGTCATCGTTGCCACCGTGCGAGCCGCCTGAGGGTGCACCTTCGAGCCACTGCGAGCCTTCGAGACGCATCGTTTTACCTTTGACATCAAAGCCGGGCTGATTGGCAGCGGGATATTGCGAACCGGCATTGTTATTGAACAGTACGTGTGATGAAGCTGTGAATGCATCGGGGAGTTTGTACTCATACCAACCGGCATGAGCTGTAGATTTGGTCATCTGCTCTCCGGGCCACTCTTTGACGCTGTTCTCCTGGTCGTCATAGACATAGCAATATACGTTTGCCCAGCCGTCGGGGTTGTTGTAGTATACATATACGCCTGCCGCTGGGTCAACCTTGGTGTAGGTTACCGAGCCGGTCTTGGTGGTGCCGTCGCCGCTTGCGCTCCATGAAACAGTCACAGACTGGCCATATTGCAGTCCTTCACCGACGGTGAATGTAGTCGTGCCGGTGAATGATACTTGTGAGCCGCTGCCGACCTTGTACCATGCCGATGTGGCGTTGTTGGCTGTGGCTTTGACAGTGAGCTTGTCGGTGGTGAATGTGCCGCCCGCAGGGTCAAATGTCACTGAGGGAGCCTGGGCCGCACCTGAGTCATAGATGACGGCGATGCCTGTCGAGCCGACCTTGCCGCTGATTGTGGTCGGGGTGACGGTGAATGTGTTGCCCGACACCTCGTCAACGTATGTGCCTGTGGGAGCATAGCCGCCTCCGTTGGCAACCGACACCTCACGCGATGAACCGTTGCCGACGACGATGACAGCGCCTACACCTTGGCGTGTGATTGAAGCTACGCCGTTCGAGCCTGTGTAGTAATCAGAGGTGCCGACGGCAGCGTTGCGGAAGTGGTTGACAGCAGCGATCTCTTTTGACGTGAAGTGGGTACTGCCTTTCTGTCCCATTTTGATTGCCTTGTATTCGGTGGCTGAGGGACGTGAGAAATAGAGGGCGGCCTCACCGTTGCGGCACGCGCCGAGAGCCCATGCACGGTCAATTTTGTCCTGTGCGATGTAGGTCGACTGTTTTTCCTCGTTTGAGTAGTTGTCGTGACTCTCGCCCCAAAGCACTTTTTTGTTGCCGTCGAGCGCAGTCCACGAACCGTGTCCCGAGGGGACATTGCCGCTGTTGATTTCATTGCGGCACCATGTCGAGTAATCCGAGTCGGTCACTGACATGTATTGAGCATATTCTTTGAGAAGAGCATCGCGGTTACCACCGGGGCCATCGAGAATCTCACCATAGTGATACATGCCGGCCACGCTGCACACCTGCGGCCAGAACTGGCAATTCTCTGAGGGAAGACCGATGTGCTTGGCGGCATCCCAACGGATACCTTTGACGCCCAAAGACTTGAGGTCTTCGACAAATGCTTTTGCACGCGCCTGCACCTCGCTTGACTCTGAGTTTACATCGTGATATCCGCCGAGGTTGTTGTGCGTGATTGAGTATCGGTCGCCATAGTTGATGCCGCCGTTGTTGCGCTCACGACCGTTAGCATCCCACCATGGGTCGCGATAGCCCGAGGCAACGTTTATGTGATTTGCTACAACGTCAACAATGATTTTGATGCCATATTTCGCGGCCTCATCGCAAAGCGCCTTGAGCTGTTCGCGCGAGCCGTTACCATTGGCTTTGAACTTTAGGTCATAGGGCATGTAGGCATAGAACCACTCGGCATTTGTGGCACAGTTGCCCTGTACAGGAGACACCTGCACGGCGCCAAAACCGGCCTGAGCAATGTCGGGCAGAGCAGTCTTGATGTCGTTGAAGGTCCAATCAAAACAATGCAGGATATTTCCCTCCTGAATCTTGTCGGGAATACCGTAAGAGTTGGCTGCCGAGACACTTCCCAGCATAGAGGCCAACGCCAAAGCAAAAAAACTTAATCGTTTAATCATTGTGTATTAAATGTAAGTATGAAAATGATGGTGATACAACTTTGCAACAATAAAAATAAGCAGGGGAAAATTGGATGTAACTTCTTGGCCGACTTTCAATCATTGCTTAATTTGACAAAGTTACGCAAAAAATCCCTAACTGCAAAAATTATTTGCAATCAGGGACTGAGGTTTACCGATTGTGTCAGGCTAAACTTTTACCTATCAGGCAATCACAGCAATTTGATGTTGATATATCGCTTGGGATTCTTTTTTATGTCGACAAAGAGTGAGTCGAGGCTCGAGGTGACGTTGTTGAGATTGTCATAGAGCCGGCGGTCGTGCATGAGTAAGCCAAGCGTCGAATTCTCGTTCTGCAAGTCTTCGGTGAGTTTTTTGAGATTGGCAACCGACGTCTGCACATCGGCCATCGTCTCGGTGAGCGGCAGTTGGTCGAGTGTGTTTGTGAGCGAGTCGACATTGGCGGTGATATGCGTGAGCGTGTTTGAGGCCTGGTGCACATTTTTCATTGTGCCCGGAAGCGATGCCACAGCGCTGTTGAAATTGGCCATGGTGGCCTCGATATTGGCGGTGATTGCATCAAGTCGCTCGACCGACGCTGTCAGCTGAGGACTGCTCACCAACAGATTGATGTTGTAGAGCAACGTGTCGACCTTTGGCAAAATAGCAGCAACAGACGGCAGCAAATCTTGCGTCACATTGTCCATCAAGCCATGCGCATTCTCGCCGATGAGGTGATCGCCAACATTGTGGAAGTCTTTGCTATCGGCCATCTCAAGACGCACAGTGGCGGTGCCGAGCATATCGGTCTCAATGACAGCCTTTGTCCCCTTGGGAATCTTGAGCGATTTGTTGAGCGACAATTCTACAAGCACATGACCGGGGTTGTCATATTCATACTCGATTTCGCGCACCTGTCCGACTTTAAAACCGTTGACATTGACAGGAGCCGACTCCTCGAGTCCGCTGACATTGGTGTACGACACGAGGTAGTAGTTGGAAGCCTTGAACAGATTGACGCCTTTGAGGAAGTTGATGCCGACGAAAAGCAACACCAGGGCGATGAGGACACACAGTCCGATGACAGCAGGCTTTTTGTTCTTAATCATATCTTTGTGTTGTTATTTGTTATCAATGTATTCGTTTGCCATTCTCAAACTCGATGACAAATGCATCGTTGAAGAGAGGTCGCAGTGTCTCGAGCAGTTTGTTCGCATCCTCGAGCGATTGTGACTCGCCGACGGTATATTTGTACAAACCGTCTTCGGTGTAAAAATCTGTCTCGGTGACTCCGCGAAAGAGCGGCGAATTGTCTTTTAATTTTTTGTCACTCACCAATATCTGCACCTTGTAAGTGCGTCCGGGCGTGGTGACCGTTGGCGAAGCCGGGTTTGGAGTGTTGTCAACCTTTTTTTTGCGTGGAGCAGGCTTGACCGTGTTGGCAGTGGTCGGTGCATCAGCTCCCATAACCTGCGGTCCGTAGGACACGAGATAGGAGCCGAACGCATTGGTGATTGCAGTGGCAAGCGCATCACGGCCGACATCAGATATCAGGTAGGACTCGCTTGCCGGATTGGTGATGAAATCGAGCTCGACCAAAACGGCCGGCATCGATGTGGCCCAAAGCACCCAGAATCCGGCCTGACGCACCCCTTTGTCGTCGCGCTCGGCCACTGTGGTCAATTGATTCTCAATCGCATCGGCAAGCTCTATGCTCTGCTCAAAGTTCTTGTTTTGCGACAGCTCAAAGATGATGTTCATCTCGGGCGACTCAGGGTCAAAGCCCATGTATTTTGTCGTGTAATCGGACTCGAGCATCATCACAGAGTTCTCGCGTTGAGCCACATCGAGGGCTGCATCAGACTTGTGCAGACCGAGTGTATAGACCTGTGCGCCCGAGATGGTCTTGCGATTCTTGGCCTTCAGGGAAACCGAATTTACATGTATCGAGATAAACAGGTCGCCGTTGTTGCGATTCGCGATGGCAGCACGCTCCTGGAGTGTGACAAAATAGTCATCATCGCGAGTCATCACCACTTTGACATGCTTGAACTCTGACTCCACTTTGTCGCGCACCAGTTTGGCGACAGCAAGGTTGATATCCTTCTCCTTGCTATGCGCACCAACCGCTCCGCTGTCGTGGCCTCCGTGACCGGCATCGATAACAAGCACAAAATCGCGCGCCTGCAGTGAGACTGCCGCCACCAAAGCAACCAAAAATATTGTTATATATCGCTTGAAATTTGCTAACATAATGAATCCCAACGCGTCGTCACTGTCAACACTCATCGTTGTTCACAGTCCGACATACTTTTGAGAGTGCAAATTTAACAAAATTTGTGCTAACTGCTACTCAAAATCAGTGTTATTTGAGAACCATAGGACACTTTTGACGAAAAATTTACCAACTTTCACACCAAACACGCCTGCAAAAACGTTTATTATACATGTCAAAAACTACAACACATATCTCTGCATGTGCACTCCTTGCTGCCACGTGCATGTTGCTTGTCACGGCCTGCGGCTCTGACAACAAACCAATGGAAATCAAGCGTCTTGACCGTTTGGTGGCTCAATTTGACCGGACAGACGCAGCCGACCGTGATGCACAGATCGCCGACATGCAGCCGGGCATCGAACTTTATCTGCTTTACAACGGCGAACCGACAGACGACGTCGCCGCATCGCTCCAATACATGTCGCACACACCGGCCGTGAGCGTATTCAGCGCCGATGTTGACGCCCTGTTACCCTCGCTCGACACTGTCGAGACCGAGCTCGGGAAACTGGCTGAGAACATCTCTAAAGACCTCCCGGCAGCCTCATTCTCTGACGTGTACGCAATCGTCTCCGCCAACCCCTACGAGTCTATCGTGGTGTCAGACACGACCGTCATGGTGGCTCTTAACCACTACCTCGGTGCCGACTATGCCGGCTATCAAGGACTCCCCGACTATCGCCGGGCTCTCAAGACATCGCAGCGCATACCAATTGACATCGCCGAGGCTGTCGTCTCGGTCGCCTACCCCTATCAAGCAGCCTCTGACGAGCGACTTGTCAACGCCATGCTCTATGACGGCGCCGTTCTATATGCCATGAGCGAACTGATGCCATGGGAGTCGGTCGCCACGCTCGCAGGCTGGAGCGAGAGCGACCTGACGTGGCTCGAGGCCAACGAGACCGAGGCATACAATGCAATGATCGAGCGCGACCTGCTGTTTGCCACATCGGCCGATGTGTTCGACAGGCTTCTCTCTCCATCGCCGGCCACCACAATTTTACACCCCGACGCGCCCGGACGTGCAGCCCGATTCACAGGCTATCGCATCGCCCGTGAGTATGTCGCCAACAACCCCGGCACCACTCTCGCCGAACTGCTGTCGCCTGCATGGTACAACAGCTCTGAGACACTTGCCAAATCAGGGTACAATCCGCGCTAAAATGTCCCTAAAATATGTTGTAAAGCATATAATTTAGATTTTTTAACAATCGTTCAAACTCGTTGCTATAAGCGACGTCCGAGCGGTCGCGCGGTGTATGATGCGACCGCCGCAAAGCGATAATTTGGTCATTTGCAGTATTTTCAGTAACTTTGCAGCGAATTTAGTTCAAAGCTCTAAGAGCCGAGGATGCCATAGAGATGGCTCCGTCGCCGAAAATCGGCAGGGAGCAATGAGCGTCAAGCGCCCCCGGCGCGCGACATCAAAGCTCCTTATCAGGTAACTTAAAATTTAGATAATGAACAAAGCAATTCTGACCATCGCGAGTCTGATTGTTCTTGTATTCTTAGGGTCGTCATTCATTGACCGTGGAGCAGCACCGGCAATCGGGTACCGCTCTCCCGAGCTCATCGTTGACCATCACGACGGTCAGACACCGGTCGTGGTCACCGCCGCGAATGACAAGCCCCTGTTGGTGACATTTTGGTCAGCCTCAGACGCCTCATCGCGCATCGACTGCAAAATGTATGACAACATGCTCCGCGAAGACGCAGAGCTGCAAGAACAGGTTGAGTACTATGCCATTAATCTTGATCGCAGCGACGCTGTTTTCAGCCGCACATGCGAACTCGACAGGCTCTCAGCCGCCTCGCACATTCATCTCACCCCCG